>DASWFL010000162.1:0-2422 GCA_036394255.1 Steroidobacteraceae bacterium | reverse complement strand
AGGCGGGGACGGTGATGACGGCTTCGGTAACTTCCTCACCGAGGTAGTCCTCGGCGGTTTTCTTCATCTTCATGAGCGCGCGGGCGGAAACCTCCGGCGGCGCCATCTTCTTGGATTGGGCCTCGACCCAGGCGTCACCGTTCTCGGCCTTGACGATCTTGTAGGGCACCATGCCGATGTCCTTCTGCACCACGTCGTCCCCGAAGCGGCGGCCGATCAGGCGCTTGACGGCGTAGAGGGTGTTGTGAGGATTCGTGACCGCCTGGCGCTTGGCCGACTGGCCCACCAGCACCTCGTCGTCCTTGGTGAAGGCGACGATCGAGGGCGTGGTGCGATCACCCTCGCTGTTCTCGATCACGCGCGGCTTCCCGCCTTCCATCACGGCAACGCAGGAATTCGTGGTGCCGAGGTCGATGCCGATTACCTTGCTCATAGTTGCACTCCGACAGGTCTGAAACTCGTAGTCTTAGCTGGGGTCGCGCTGTTCATATTCAAGTACCGCCGTGGCCCTCAGCTTTGGGTCGCGGCCGGCGCGCGGGCCACGATGACGCGCGCCGGGCGCAGCAATCGCCCGTTGAGCCGGTAGCCCGACTGCAGCACCTGCAGCACCGTGTCGGGTGAGGCGACGGCGGACTCCTGCACCAGCACCGCTTCGTGCAGCGTGGGATCGAAGCCCTCGCCCAGCGGGTCCAGGCGCACGATTGAAAATCGCTCGAAGGCCTGCGCGAGCAGCTGCAGCGTCGCCTGCAGGCCCTGGACCAGGCTGGGCGCGTCCGCCGCGGCAGCGCTCTGCACGGCCAGCTCCAGGCTGTCGCGCACGCTCAGCAGCTCGCCGGCAAAGCGCTCGAGCGCAAAGCGCTGGGCGTTCTCGATGTCACGCTGCGCGCGCTTGCGCACGTTATCGAGCTCGGCCATGGCACGGAGCTGCGCATCGCGCGCGGCGGCGAGCCCCTGTTCGGCGGCAGCCAGCGCGCCGCGCAGCGCCGCGAGCTCCGCGGCGCCGGCGTCTGCCGGCACGGCAACGGCGTCGGGATCTTCCGCGGAAGGTTCGGCGCGCTCGACTGATGCCATAAAATCGTTCTCAGACAACAAGATATGGGGTTAATCTAATGTAATTAGGCACACTGCGCCCTATAGCCTTGCAGCGATGTTGGGGCTAACGGCGGGAATTCAAGGCCGAACCCAGCAACCGGGCGGTGATGTCGACGATCGGGATCACCCGCTCGTAGGCCATGCGCGTCGGGCCGATGACCCCCAGCACGCCGGCGACGCCCTCGCTGGTGCTGTAGGGCGCCGTGATCACGCTGCAGTCGTCGAGGATCTGATAGCCCGATTCGTGCCCGATGAAGATCTGCACCCCGTCGGCCCGCAGGCTCTGATCGAGCAGGTGCAGGATGTCGCGCTTCTCCGTGAAGGCCTCGAACAGCCGCTTGAGCTTGTCGACGCTGCCGAGCTCGGCCAGACCCATCAGGTTGGTCTCGCCCGCGATCACATATTCAATGCCCTCCTGCGCGCCGCTCTGGGCGCAGACCTGCTGCGCCATCGAGATGGCATCCAGCATCACCTGATTGATCGAGGCGTGGGTCTCCTGGAGCTGCCGCAGCAGTTCGGCGTGCACCTGGCTCAAGGAACGGTTGCGGCAGTGTTCATTCAGGACGTTGGCTGCGCGGCGCAACTCCTCCGGGCTGTAACGGCGCTCGAGCTGGATGATGCGGTTCTGGACCTCCCGGTCATTGAATACCAGGATCACCAGCACGCGCTGCTCGGCCAGGCCCACGAATTCGATCTGGGTCAGGGTGGCGGCCGGTGCGAGCGGCATGGTGACCAGGCCCGCGAGGTTCGTGATCCGCGACAGCAGCAGCGAAGCGGCGGCGACCAGCTCCTTCGGGCCCTCGTGGGTGCCGTCGAACTGCTCGCGCAGGCCCTCCAGTTCGGCCGTCTCGGCGGCCGGCAATTCGGCGCGCAGCAGCGCGTCGACAAAGAAGCGGTAGCCCCGGTCCGTGGGCACGCGTCCGGCGGAGGTATGGGGCGAGCTGACGAAACCCAGGTCCTCGAGATCCGCCATGACATTGCGGATGGTGGCCGAACTCAGGCTCAGGCCCGAGTCGCGCGACAGGGTGCGCGACCCGACCGGCTGGCCTTCGCGGATATAGCTCTGCACCAGCACGCGCAGCAGGTGCTGAGCGCGCTCGTTCAGGGATTCCGGCGGGGTCGCTTCGACGCTCATGCTCCTGAGTTGTCGGCTGAATGAACCGTTCGCAGGCTACCGAGCCTGTTTCGGCCCCGTCAAGCGAGGCCTGGGTCTCATCGTACGACATTGGCGCGAAATGCGGCGTTGGCCCGCTGTGGCGGGCATGTTACAAATGTGCGGTGAAAGCCCGGATGGAAACCTGCGCCCTGATCGGTCATTTCGCCCAGACGC
>DASWFL010000161.1:0-1673 GCA_036394255.1 Steroidobacteraceae bacterium | reverse complement strand
CTGCTTCAGCGCCTCGGGCTTCACGCCCGCCATCTTGCCGAGCAGGCTGTGCGCGGCGACGCAGTAGTCGCAGCCGGCGACCGCGCTCACCACCAGCTTGATGGTCTCGCGGTCGGTGGCGCTGAGGTTGCCGGCGGCCAGTGCGCCGTCGGCGGCGAGCACCGCCTTGAGCGCTTGGGGATTCAGCGCGCCGATGGCGGCGAAGGTGTTCGGCACCTTGCCGGCGGCTTTCTTGATCTCCGCAAAAACCTCGGCGGTGACGCCGATGGCGGATGCAACGGAGGGAGTGTTGATACGGGACATGGCGATGCTCCTTAGGTTGAGTGAAACGTCTTGAAACTGATATCACTCTAAGCCCGTGTGTGAGACGTTTTAATACTGGAAGGCGGCAATACCATGCTTTATAGTCTCACTATGATTGCCGCAAGTCAGACGCGCTCATTCGTCTCATCGTTCTGCTGGTGATGAAGCACCCATGGACTGGCTCAGCCGCCTGTTTGAGCTGATCCCGGTCCAGGGCCGGGTCGACCTGCGGTGCTTCTACGGCGCGCCCTGGCGCATCGAGCAGGGGCCGGCCGTGACGGGAGAGATGGCGTACCACGCGGTGGTCGCCGGTTCGGCCATCCTGGAAGATCCGGCGGGCCGGCCGCCGCGGCGTCTGCTGCCGGGCGACATCCTGCTGCTGCCTCATGGCGACTTCCATGTGCTGCACGACGGCAGCGGCGCCACGCCGCAGCTGGCCCAAAGCCGCACCTCCCTCAACGTCACCTTCAGCGAGAACACCGGCACCGGTGAGCGCCTCGATCTGATGTGCGGTCACTTCGCTTTCGCGGCGCCGCACCGTCGCCTGTTGCAGAGCTACCTGCCGCGGGTGCTGGTGGTGCAGGCAGCCGAGCGCAGCGCCTCGACGGCGCGTCCGGGCACCGGCGCACAGCTCGCCGGGCTGGTTGCGCTGATGCGGGCCGAGTCGGCGCTGGACAGCCTCGGCGGGCGGGCGATGCTCAACGCGCTGTCCACCGCGATGTTCACGCTGATCCTGCGCCTGGCCGGCGAAGCGAACGAAGCGCCGGCGGGCCTGCTGGCGCTGGCCGGACATCCCCGCCTGGCACCGGCTTTGACCGCGTTGTTCCGCGAGCCGGCGCGGCCCTGGCCGCTGCCGGAGCTGGCCAGGCTGTGCAACATGTCCCGCGCTACTTTCGCGCGGCAATTCCAGGACACGCTGGGAAAATCGGCCAGCGAGCTGCTGACCGACATCCGCATGACGCTGGCGGCGAACGAGTTGAAGAAACCTTCGGCATCCACCGCAGAAGTGGCCGAGACTGTCGGATACCGGTCCGAAGCCGCGTTCCAGCGCGTGTTCAAGCAGCGCATGGGCATGACGCCCGCGCGCTGGCGCAAGACCGCGCAGGTCGCCGAGCCTTCGGGCGCCTGAACGCGCGACGACGCGGCCCAGGGAGCGGGCCGCATCGTCTGCTGCCGGTCGCCGCTCTCAAGTCTCCTTTCTGGCCCGATTCCGGTGAGCCGCCTGCTTGGCCCTGTTGCCGCAGGCCGACATGCTGCACCAGCGCCGCCCATGCCCCCGGGTGTGATCGGCAAACACCAATGTGCAGGTCGGTCCCTGGCACGCTTTCACGTACGAGAAGTCCTCCTCGCAAACTAGCTTGGCCAGGATT
>DASWFL010000160.1:0-4409 GCA_036394255.1 Steroidobacteraceae bacterium | reverse complement strand
CCCGTCACGAGCGTGTAGTCACGGTTGAGCGCCCCGGTGACGAAAAAGCGCCCGATCCCGGGCAGGCCGAAGACCTGCTCGATCACGATCGAGCCGGTGAGGACGCCGGCGAGCGCCGGTCCGAGGAAAGAGACCAGCGGCATCAGCGTGGGCCGCAGCGCGTGCCGCAGCACGATCGTGTGCGCCGGCAGGCCCTTGGCGCGCGCCGCACGGATGAACGGGCTCGACAGCGCCTCGATGGCCGCGGAGCGGACGATCCTTGCGATATAGGCCGTGTAGGGCAGCGCCAGCGCGACGGAGGGCAATACCAGGTGCCGCCACGAACCGCTCACCCAGTCGCCGGCCGGGAGCCACTGCAGTCGAATCGCGAAGACCAGGATCAGGAGCGGCGCGGTGACGAACAGCGGCACGGAGATGCCCAGCATCGCCAGGCCCATGGGCAGCTGGTCACGCCAGCCGCCGACGCGCGTGGCCGCGAGCAATCCGGCACTGCCGCCCAGGAGCAGTGCGATGAGCAGGGCCGTGCCCCCGATCGCCACATCCACGGGCAGCCCTGCGGCGATGAGCTCATTCACGGAGGTGTTGCGGTACTGGAATGAGGGGCCGAGGTCCCCGTGCGCCAGATCTCCCAGGTAGCGCAGGTACTGGCGCCAGAGCGGCTCGTCGAGGTGAAAGCGGGCCTCGATGCTGTGCTGGATCTGCGGTACCAGTACACGGTCGGAATCAAAGGGCCCGCCGGGTGTCAGGTGCAGCAGCACGAAGGCCAGCGTGGCAATGACCAGGAGCGTCGGCAGGGCGCTGAGCACTCGGCCCAGGAGGAAGCGCAGCATGCTAGTGGCCCTGGTGCTCGAGCAGGTACATGTATTGCGAGAGATTGCGGTCCTGGATATTGCTGGTCCAGCCGCGCACGTAGGGCTTGATGAGATGCCGGGTGGCGTAATAGTAGAGCGGAATGCAGGCGACGTCCGCATTGAGCAGGGCTTCGGCCTGTGCCAGCTCGTCGAGCCGTTGCGCCGCGTCGGCTTCGTTGCCCGCCGTGTTCAGCAGCGCGTCGTAGCGCGGATTGGAATAGCCGCCGTCGTTGTAGCCAAAGCCGGTCTGGAAGAGCTGCAGGAAGGTGTAGGGATCCGGGTAATCGCCGATCCAGGCGTAGTGAAACAGATCCAGTTTCTTCAGGTGCCGCTCGTTGAGCTCGACGCGAAATTCCTCGTTGTAGGTGCTCACGTCCGCGCCCAGATTGGCGCGCCACATCGCCGCCACGGCCTCGTAAGTGCGGCGATTGTCCGAATCGGTCGGGTAGTGCAGTTCGAGGCGCAGCGGGTGCCGCGCCGAATAGCCGGCCGCGGCGTAGTAACGCCGCGCCAGTGCGTGGCGCTGCGGGTCGGACAGGGCCGCCCAGCCGGGTACGGGCGCGCGGTAGCCGGTGAGCGGCGGCGTCGGCGTGTAGGCGGCCATGTACAGCCCCTGGCGCACGTACCGCACCAGCGGCTCGCGATCCACGGCCAGCGTGAGGGCCATGCGCAGGGAGCGGTTGCCCGCGAAGGGCGCGCGCACCATGTTCATGCCGAGGACGAAATTGCCGAGATAGGGGCCGCTCACGACCTGGTCCCCGAGCCGCTGGCGCAGCCAGGCGGTCTGCTCGGCGGAAAAAGAGTCCGTGAAGGCCAGATCCCCGGCGAAGTAGCGATCCGTCTGGGCGGCCCGGTCGAGCGGCAGATAGGTCACCTGCGTCAATCGCACCTGCCTGGCATCCCAGTACATCGGGTTGCGCACCAGCGTGATGCGCCCGCCAATGACGTGCTCGCGCAGCAGGAAGGCGCCGTTGTTGACCAGGTACGCGGGCCGGACCCACGAGTCCCCGTGCGCGCGAATCGCCGGTTCGTATTGCGGCACGGTGTAGGCCTTCGTCAGCAGGCTCAGCAGATACGGGGTCGGCGCATTCAGGTGCACCCGCACGGTCCGATCGTCCGGCGCTTCGATGCCCAGGGTGGCCGGACTCATCCGCCCTTCGCTGATGGCGATGGCATTGACGACCGGGGCGAGGGCCTGGGCGTAGTCGGAAGCCGTGCGCGGATCGACCGTCCGGCGCCAGGCATAGACGAAATCGGCGCCGACGATCGGCGCTCCGTTCGACCAGCGTGCCGGCCTCAAGTGAAAGGTCCACACTCGCCCGTCGGCGCTCTGCTCCCAGCGCTCGGCCACGCCGGGCACCGGTTCCCCGCGCTCATCGAGGCGCGTCAGGCCCTCGAACAGGTCGTCCAGTGCACGCTCTCCGGGCACGTCGGTGGAAAGCGAAGGGTCGAGGGAGCGCACGCCGCCGGCATCGATGGCGCGGGTGAGTTCCTGGGAGGCCGCGAGCCCGGTACCCACCACGATCGCGGGCGCGACGGAGCCCGGGCCGTTGCCGGCCGGAGCGCAGGAGGCGAGCGCGCCCAGCAGGGGTATCGCCAGGAAGACCCGCCGGGGCGGTACCGCCGCCGGGCACCTGCGAGCGAGGCTCACGACTTGAGCACGACCTCTTCCGGAGCGTGCACGAAATAGCCCTGGATGAACTGCACGCCCAGCTGCCAGACCACGGCCATCGTGTTGGCATCCTCGATGCGCTCGGCCACCGTCTGGATGCTGCGCTTCGCGGCAGCGTCGACGATGGCGCGCACCTTTTGCTGCAGCTTCGGGTCGCCCGTCAGCCCCTGCATCAGGGAACCGTCGATCTTCAGACAATCGACCGGCAGTATGCCGAGCAGCCCGGCTGAATCGCGCCCGGCGCCGAAGTGCTCGAGGGCGAACCTCACGCGCCGCTTGCTCAGGTCCTCGAGCAGCCGCTGCATGGCCTGCAGGTTGTCTTCGGCCACGGTCTCCGTGACCTGGAGGCACAGGCGCTGGGGCTCGGCCAGCGTCGCCTTCAGCTGCGCGTCGAGCCATTCCATCAGGGTCGGGTCCAGGGCACTGTCGCGCGAGAGGCGCACGAACAGCTGATCGGGGTGGCGCTTGGCGATGAAGGCCAGGGCGGCGCTGAGCACCCAGCGGTCAATCGGCCGCATCAGATCGTTGCGCTCGGCCGCCGGCAGGAACTCGGAGGGCAGCACCTCGCGGCCCTGGGTGTCGAGCATGCGCATCGCGACGTCGAAAATCTTCAGCGCCCCGCCGCTCAGGGAAGCGATCGGCTGCTGCACGAGATGGAAGCGGTTTTCGGTCAGCGCCGATTTGATGTGCTTGACCCACACCTGGTCATAGGCGAGCACCCGCGCGTCCTGGTCGACCCGTTCCTTGGCCACGACCTGATTGCCGTCGCGCTCAGAACTGCGGCGCACGGACTCCTGTGCGTCAGCGATGGCTGCGTCCAGGTTCGGATCGGTGTTCGCCACCAGCGCCAGGCCCACCGAACAGGTGATCTTGAACCGGCGCTCCCCGATCTGGAACGCGTGCTTGCCGACGCGTTCCACGAGGCTCTCGCTCCAGGCCTCGGCATCGCGCGCATTGCCCCGCTCCAGCAGCAGCAGCAGGCTGGCCGCGCCGAAATGTCCGGCAATGTCATGCGGTCCCAGCATGGCGCGTATCTGTGCCGGAAACAGCGCGAGCAATTCTTCAGCGCCCCTGACGCCAATATCCCTGGAGAGCAGGTCAAACCGGTCGATGCGCACCAGCGCAAAATAGCGCACGCCACCCGCGGGAGGCCTGGCGAGCCGCTCGCCGCACAGGCGCAGCAGGTGCCGGCGCAGCCACAGGCCGGTCGTCGCATCGCGGCACACGGCGTCGGCGAGTTCGGTGGCGAGCTGCTTGTCGTCGCGCTTGAATACCGGCACGATCAGCTGCACGCAGGGCTCGCCATCGTATTCGCTGGCGTCGAGCACCAGCTCGAGCGGCACGGTGGAACCATCGCCCACCAGCGCGTCCACTTTAAGCAGATGGTCGCTCCACCGGCCGAGCAGACAGGCCGCCAGCGCCCCCTTGAGCGGTGCCTGCGACTCCGCCGTGAACAGGTCCATCACGGGCTGGCCGACCAGGGCACTGGGCTCAGCGTAGCCGAATAACTCCAGCCAGGAATCGTTGACCTGAACGACGATCCCTTCCTGCACCTGCGCGATGGCATCGTTCGAGCGGCGCAGCACCGTCTCGAGTTTCTGGCGGTAGTCCTGTGCGGAACGGAGCGTCGTGGTGAGCGTGCGCTCCATGCGGTAGGCCCGCAGCTCGCGACGCAGGACTCCCGTCAGGTGCGCTACGGTCATAATGCTAGTATTTTCATTCCTCTGGCCGGCAGCGGCCGGTTGGCGTGGCCTTCGGAGCAGGGATTGAACGATACGGCTGCAGTTCCGGTGCTGGTCCAGAGCGTTTCCCGCGACCACGTGGAAATGCTCAACAGCCTGTTGCGCAATGCCGGCCTGGCGGCGCATTGCACCTGGATACCGGCG
>DASWFL010000159.1:0-5186 GCA_036394255.1 Steroidobacteraceae bacterium | reverse complement strand
GCCCCTGCCGCTGCTGCGCATCGCCTCGCCCGCCGGGCAGAGCTTCGAGAACCTGCTGCGCCCGCTGGTGGACGAACGAACGCTGCTGGCCGCCACCAAGTACCTCGGACTGCTGCAGAAGGACAAGGTCAACGAGGAGCTGATCGAATCGGTCAATCCGCTGAACCAGATCGAAATCAGCTTCCAGAAGCCCTTTGGCTCGCCCGAACAGCGTTTTCTCTCGTTTTCCTTCCGCCGCACGCGCGGTGAGGGCAAGCAGCTGGGATTCGTGCTCGGCGTCGTCGCGGACATCACGGATCAGGTGCTGCTGCAGCGTGAGCTCGAACAGTTGCGCGCCAGTTCCGACACGCAATCGGATCTGCTGCTGCAGCTGCTGCAGGCCGAACCGCTGCAGTTGCAGTCGTTCCTGGGCAGCGTCGACGCAGCCGTACGCCACAGCAATTCCCTGCTGCGCAGTCCCGGCGTAAAGCCGGCGGATCTGCAGCAAAAACTCCAGGGCGTGTTTCGCCAGATGCACGCAATCAAGGGTGAGGCGGCCGCAGTCGGCCTGCAGAGCTTCGTGGATCGCTGCCACGCCATCGAGGAATTGCTGACGGGGCTGCGCGAGCGCAGCGATCTCGCCGGCGATGACTTCGTCCCCGTGGTGGTCAAACTCAACGGCCTGCTCGGACACATGCAGGCCGTCGGCACCATGCAGGACAGAATGGACAGCATGCGCTCCACCACCGCTCCGGCCGCCACCGCGGGCGAGTTGCCGTCGGCGCAGCACGGCGATACCGCCGTCATCGGGGCGCAGGCGGCGGCGGCGCCGGTGCCGGCGGGCAAGGCCAGCCTGGAGGCGATGCTGCGGCGCCTGGCCGGCGAGGTCAGCGCGGCCGCCGGGCGTGAAGTCAAACTGGTCACGGAAGGGCTGGAGCGCATACCGCCGGTGTACGCCACGTCGGTGCGCGACATCTGCATACAGATGGTGCGCAACTCGATCGCCCATGGCATCGAGCCGGCGGCCGAAAGGGCCGCGGCCGGCAAGGGCGCGACCGGCGTCGTGCGCGTCCGCTTCCGCGACGACAACCCGCAGGAATATACCCTGCTGATCGAAGATGACGGCCAGGGTCTGAATCCGGCGCAGATCCGGGACCGCGCCCGCGACCGCGGCATGCTGGACGCCGAGCAGGCGGCGGCGCTCGATCGCAGTGGCGCGTACCGCCTGATCTTCCAGCCGGGTTTTTCGACCGCCAACGAGGTGACCGAGCACGCCGGCCGCGGTGTCGGGCTGGACGTCGTCCATGCCTCGGTTCGCGACTGCGGCGGACGCATCGGCATCGCGACCAAGACGGGCCAGTACACACGCTTCAAGATCGTGCTGCCGCGCCGCGACGCGCAACCCAGCTCGCAATCGTCCGCCGCCTGAACGGCACGCGATGGACGCGCCGCGGCACCGCCTGCTGGTCGTCGATGACTCGAACGTCATCAGGCGCCGCATCGAGCGCGCCAACGAGCTGCCGCAGATCGAGTTTGTGGGCGCCGCCCGCAACGGCCTCGAGGCCCTGGAAATGCACGCGCTGCTCCATCCGACACTGGTGACCATGGACCTGACGATGCCGGCCATGGACGGGGCGGAGTGCGTGGCGAAACTCGTGCAGCGCGATCCGCGGCTGCGGATCCTGGTGATCTCGGCGCTGGCCGACAAGCTGACGGCGATCGATGCCCTGGAAAAGGGCGCCAGCGGATTCCTGTGCAAGCCCTTCAGCGACCGGCAGCTCAATGACGCCATGCGCAAGCTGATCGGTACCTGAGCCGAGCATGAGCCTGGAAACCGAAATCGGGGTGTTCGTCGAGGGCGTGCTGAACTACTTCAGCACCGCCGTGCAGCAGGGCGCTCAGTGTGGCACTCCGCACCTGGCCCTGAACGACAAGCCCGATCTCGCCGATTACACCGGCGTGATCCAGGTCAGCGGCAAACGCACCGGGCTGGTGGCGTTCACGGCCCCCAAGAGCATGCTCAGCGTGATGCTGATGCGCATGCAGGAAACCGACATGAGCCACGAAAACCTGAGCGACCTGGCCGGGGAAATTGCCAATACGCTCGCCGGCAATGCCCGCCGCGAATTCGGCCATCAGTTCCAGATCTCAGTGCCGGTCATGCATCCTGATCGCGCCAGCCCGCTGCCCTACTCGCCAGCCTCCCGGCCGATGGTCATTCCGATCGACTGGCGCAACTATCACGCGCGCCTGATCGTCTGCCTGGAATAGCGGCGGCCGTTCAGGCCGCGTATCCCTCGCGCCGCCGGGGCCGCACCAGCGTGTCGGCGGCGCCCTGGTAGGCCACGCTGTAGCGCTGCAGCTGCGCCCTGGCGGCCTCCAGATCCTCGCCGGGGTCGAGATCGAAGGCGTCGAAGCCGCAGCGGGCCAGGAGAAAAAGATGATCCCGCCCGATGGCACCGCCGGCGCGCAGCTCACCGGCGTAACCGATCCGCTGCCGCAGGAGCTGGGCCTGTGAATAGCCGCGGCCGTCCCCGCTCTTCTCGAATTGCACGACGATCAGCGCCAGGCGCTCCACCAGCGGCGCCAGCAGCTCCACGTTGTCTGTCGGCCCCAGGCTCACGCCCACGCCGGCGCCCGCCAGGCGTCCTTCCGCCGCGGCCTGCAGCAGCTCGGCCAGCGTCAGCACGGGCTCGCCCGTGCCGCTCTCGCCCGGATAGCGCCAGGCGTCTGCGCGCAGCTCACGCCGCCACAGCGTCTTCCGCATAAACGCGCTCCTTGAACGGCGCGAGCCCGAGGCGGCGCACGGTCTGCAGGAAGGATTCATCCGCGTCATGGCGGCGCTCGAGGTACACCTCGACGATGCGCGCCAGAGTGGCGGCCACCTGTGCCTTGGGCACCGAGGGTCCGATGACCTCCCCGAGGCTGACCGCACCGCTCGCCGAACCGCCCAGCGTGATCTGGTACCACTCCTCGCCGTGCTTGTCGACACCGAGGATGCCGATGTGGCCGACATGATGGTGGCCGCAGGCGTTCATGCAGCCTGACATCTTTACCTGGATCTCGCCCAGGTCGTACAGATAGTCGAAATCGTCGAACTGGGCATGAATCTGCTTGGCCACGCCGATGGTACCGGCGTTGGCGAGGCTGCAGAAGTCGAGCCCCGGGCAAGCGATCATGTCGGTGAGCGTGCCGATGTTGGGTGCGGCCAGGCCCAGGTCCGCGAGTGAGCGGTGGAGCGCAGCCAGCTCGCGCTGCGGCACGTCGGCCAGCAGCAGATTCTGGTCGTGCGTCACCCGCAGCTCGCCAAAACTGTAGCGGTCGGCGAGCTCGGCCAGCCCCAGCATCTGGGGACTGCTCATGTCACCGGGCGCCTCGCCGTGCTTTTTCAGGGAGACGAACACGGCCCGGTACCCGCTGACCTTGTGGGCGCGCGTGTTGTGTCGATACCAGGCGACGAAGGGGGCGCCGGCAGCCGAGGTCGGATCGCTGTCGCGCAGCAGCTGATACGGCGGCGGCGTGAAGCTGGCCCGCAGCCGCGCGATCTCCGCGGCGCCGACCTGCGGGGCGAAAGCACGGTTGGCCGCGTATTCACGCTCGACCTGCCGCGCAAACTCCGCGACGCCGAGGGATTTGACGAGCACCTTGATGCGGGCGCGGTGGATATTGTCGCGCCGGCCGTGGCTGTTGTAGACACGCAGGATCGCCTCGAGGTAGGCGAGCAACTCGCTCTGTGGCAGCCACTCACGGATCCGTTTGCCGATGATGGGCATGCGCCCCAGGCCCCCGCCGCACAGGATCTCGAAGCCGGTCACGCCGTCCGGTCCACGCACCAGGTGCACGCCGATGTCGTGCACCGCGGAGACGGCCCGGTCATTGGCGGCACCGGTCACCGCAATCTTGAATTTGCGCGGCAGATAGTTGAACTCGGGATGGTGCGTTGACCACTGGCGGATCAGTTCGCACCAGGGGCGCGGGTCTTCCAGTTCGTCGGCCGCCACTCCGGCGAGGTGATCCGTGGTGATGTTGCGAATGCAGTTGCCGCTGGTCTGGATGGCGTGCATGTCGACGGTGGCCAGCTCGGCCAGGATGTCGGGCACCTGCTCGAGCTTCGGCCAGTTGAACTGGATGTTCTGGCGGGTGCTGAAATGGCCGTAGTCCCGGTCATAGTGCCGGGCAATGTGTGCCAGCATGCGCAGCTGCGTGCTGCTGAGCATCCCGTAGGGGATCGCGACCCGCAGCATCGGCGCGTGCGTCTGGATGTACAGCCCGTTGCGCAGCCGCAGCGGGCGGAACTCATCCTCGCTGAGCTCCCCGGCCAGGAAGCGGCGCGTCTGGTCCCGAAATTCCGCCACCCTCTCGTTGACAAAGGTGCGGTCAAATGCTTCATATTGATACACGCGCACCACTGTACAGGCGGCCAGTGCGCGCCGGCAGCTGACGGCCGGTTATCTAGAATGACCCGTCGGGTTATCAGCCGCTGGTCTGGAGCCCCGAGCCGATGCCGGTCACGCTGGCCAGCAGGGCCTCGTACAGGGCGGCGTCCTCCCGTCCGGCGGCCCGCCAGCGCCGCAGCAGGTCGATCTGCATCAGGTTCATCGGGTCGACGTAGGGATTGCGCAGCGCGATGCTGCGCTGGAGCGTGCGATCGCCGTCCAGCAGCGCGGTACTTTCCTTAATCTCGCCGACCAGGCGGCAGGTCAGGGTGTATTCGGCGTGGATATCCGCGGCGAAGTCGGCGCCGCCCGCTGAGGCCAACTGGTCGTAACGGGCAGCGATCTCCATGTCGGCGCGCGCCAGCATCGCCTCGATGTCGTCGATCAGGCTGCGGAAGAAAGGCCAGCCGCCGTAAGCCCGGCGCAGCGGGGTCGGTCCGAGCTGCGCGCGTGCCGCCTCCAGCCCCGAGCCGGCGCCGTACCATCCGGGCAGCATATGGCGTGACTGTGACCAGGCGTAGACCCAGGCGGCAGCCGGCACGGCGGCAACGCCGCTGGCCGCGAGCGGCTCGCGCCGCCGCAGGGCGCCGAGGCGCATCCGCTCGATCACGTCGATCGGCGTGACGGCGCGGAAAAAATCATGGAAGCCCGGGCGCTCGAGCAGCGCTCGCCAGGCAATGCGGCTCTGCCCCGCGATCTGCGCGGCGCCCGCGGCGAACGCGGCGCCTTCCTGCACGGCCACGCCGCGGCGCACCGCCAGCGTGGCCAGGG
>DASWFL010000158.1:0-16687 GCA_036394255.1 Steroidobacteraceae bacterium | reverse complement strand
GAGTGGGCGCCGCGCGCTGGTGCGGGTTAGGGCTTGGCTGCCTCTACGGCGATCAGCGGTATCGAAAAATTACGCGACAGCGAACCGCCGCCGCTATCGACGAGTACCGTCGCGCCCAGGCTCAGCAGGCCCTGTTGCTGTGGACGCAGCGTCACGACGATGCGCTGCGTGGCGCCGAGCGCCGGCGCGCGGAATTCCACACTGCGCTCAGATTCGATCTGCAGCCCTTCGCTGGGCGCCAGCGATACCAGGAGCGAGTCGATATCGAGCCCCGGTGCCTGCAACAGGGCCAGGTCGAGCCGCAGTGCCTGACCGACCTTCGGCGGGTCGCTCAAGCGGAATCGCAGGCTCACTGGCGTGGCCGAGCTGCCCGGGCTCACAGCACTCACCATATCGGCGTCGGCAGCTGAGGCTGCCGCCGCGTCGCCAGCCTGGCGCGCGGCGCCGGCGCGTGCAGCCGACTGCGCCTCGTGCTGCGAACGCGCCGCATCGGCGCCCCCACCGCAGCCCGTCGCCAGGGCCAACGCACCCAGCATCATCGTCCAGCAAACTGATTTTGCTCGCACACTGCACCCAATCCTGGCCGCCGGACACAGTACCACGAACGGCGCGCGCTCAGAACCGCAGGGCCAGCGGCTCCCCCAGGACGGCCGATTGCTCCATTAAATCGCGCACGAGCTGATCCCAGAACCTGGCCTCACCGAACCAGGGGAAGGCCCGCGGAAAAGCCGGATCGGCCCAGCGTTCGGCGACCCAGGCGGCATGATTGAGCATGCGTACGGCGCGCAGCACCTCGATCAGGCGAGTCTGTCCATGATCGATGCTGGCGAAGCGCTCATAGCCGGCCAGAAGTTCGCTCCACTGCCGGCGCAGCTCGTCCGGATTTCCCGCCAGAAACATCCACAGGTCCTGAATCGCAGGTCCGTTCATGCAGTCGTCCAGATCCACGAACACCGGACCCTGGCTCTGCCAGAGGATGTTGCCCAGATGACAATCACCGTGCAGGCGGATGTGGCGGCAGGCGTCAACGTCCGCGGCGGCGATCTGCGCGAGCAGTTCGCCACTTGCCCTGGCGTAACGCTCGCGGGTCGTATCCGGCAGCAGGCCGGAGGCCAGAACGGTGGACCTGGCGCGCTCGCCCAGCCGCGCACCGCGCAGCGAGGGACGCTCGACAAAGCTCCGCAGCGCGCCGATGGCGTGGATGCGACCCAGGGTACGGCCCAGCAGTTCGCGCGCGTCGGGCTGATCCAGGTCCGGTGCCCCGCCGGCCCGAAGTGGAAACGCCGCGAGGCGAAATCCGGCGCAGTGGGCCAGCGTCGATGCCCCGAGCAGCAGGGGCGCAACCACGGGTATTTCAGCGGCCGCAAGCTCGGCGGCAAAGCTGTGCTCCTCGAGGATCTGCGCATCGCTCCAGCGGCCCGCGCGATAGAACTTGACGACTACCGGGGGCTCGTCCCGGCGCCCCAACCGATAAACACGATTCTCGTAGCTGTTGAGCGCGAAGACGTGGCCGTCCGGATCGAGACCTACGTCCTCCGCTGCCGTGAGCACGGCGTCAGGCGTCAGTCCGGAGAACGGCGTCGGATCAGGAACTCGACTCATGGTTCAGCAGCCTGTACCCGCGCGGCCTGGCGATGGGCCTCAGGATACCGTGGCGGTTGCGGGCAGTGCCCGTTATTGTCCACGCCGCCCGTATTTTGGGCCCACTGTCCCTGACTGCCTTAGAATGCCCGGATGCGCCGGGCCCTGCCAAAATCGCTCAACGGCTATCTGCTACTCGGCATCGGGATGATTACAGTGCCGCTGCTGGCGGCCATCCTGCACGCCACGATCCAGCTGCGTCACCTGACCGACTTCAGCCGGGCCCTGGTGCTGGAGAGCGTACAGACCACCAGCGCGCTCCAGAATCTGTACCGGAAATCCATCGCCTTCGAGCGCACCGCCAGCTATTACCTGGTGATCGGTGATGCCAAGAACCTCGCGAACTTCAACGACGCCGATGCGACGCTGACCGCGACGGTGAACGAGCTGCGCGGGTTGCTGACGAGCGATGCCGTGCGCGCCTCGCTCGAGCCGTTCGCGCGCCTGCAGCAGGACATCGCGGCCCGCGTCCGCGCCCCCACCGAGGCCACCCCCGGCGCGGGACGGAACCTCAGCCAGGACCAGGCGCCCGACTTCAGCCGGCTCGACGATCAGGCCACCCGTGTCGCTACGGCAGTCAAGCAGCAAACGGACGCCGAGCTCAATTCATTGCGCGACCAGGCAGATCGGGCGCGGCGCGAACTGTTCTGGGAATCAAGCCTGCTGATACCGCTGGCCCTGGCGGCGACGCTGAGCTTTGCGCTCGGCATCGGCCGGCCGCTTCGGCAGATAGACCGCGCCGTTACCGAGCTGGGCGGCGGGAACTTTGCCCGCAAGATTTCGGTCAGTGGCCCTGTCGACCTCCAGCGCCTGGCGCAGCAGCTCGAGTGGCTGCGCAGCCGCCTGCTGGACCTGGCGCAGGAACGCAACCGGTTCCTCAGGCACATGTCCCACGAATTAAAGACGCCGCTCGCGAACATCCGCGAGGGAACCGAGTTGCTGATGGACGGGGCCGTCGGCGAACTCGGTGGCGGCCAGCGCGAAGTGGCCACGATACTCCAGGATAACAGCATCAAATTGCAGCGCATGATCGAAAACCTCCTGTCCTATAGCGCCTGGCAGAGCAACAGTGTCGGCCTCGATCCGTCCGAATTCCGCCTCCGGCCCCTGGTCAAGCAGGTGCTGGAAAACCAGCAGCTCACACTGGTGTCGCAGCGGGTGCGGCTGGACGTCCAGGTCGAGGACCTGTCCATCCACGCCGATCGCGGCAAGCTGCGCCTGATACTCGAAAACCTGCTGTCCAACGCCATCAAGTACTCGCCGCGCGGCGGCACCATTACCGTGCGGGCCCGCTCCGCCGATGCCGATGTGATCCTGGAAGTGGCCGATGGCGGCGACGGTATTCCGAGCGCCGATCGCCCTCACGTATTTGAGGCTTTTCACACCGGGCGCGCGCCCAGCGGCCACGTGCGCGGCACCGGCATCGGCCTATCGGTCGTCTATGAATTCGTGCAGGTGCACAAAGGCAACATCGAGATCGTCGATGGTGAGTTCCACGGTGCGCACTTCCGCATCCGTATTCCCCTGCGGTCGACTGCGATCAGCGTGCCGGTCCTCGCACCCGGCACGAACCGCAGGAGCGTCCATGCGGCCTGAATCCCGTCACAGCACTTCGGCCATACGCGGCGCGCTGCTCATCGTGCTGGCACTGGCCAGCGGCTGCTCGGCGCTGTCCAAGTTCGGCGGTTCAGACCAGTCCGGCCGGCCAGTAGCGCCGGCCGTCGACCGCGATACACAGGTGGCCGCAGTGCTGGCCGGAACCATCCAGACCATGCAGCGCCTGGCGGCGGGGAGTCCGGCCGAACAGGCGGAGATCGTCACCTCCGCACGCCAGGCCTACGAAAGAGCGCCAGGCGGCAGCGCCCAGCTGCGCTACGCGCTGATGCTCGCGACCCCGGGACACGCCGGCCGGGACGCCGTGCAGGCGCGCCAGCTCCTGCGCGCCCTGTCCGCACAGCCCGAAGCGCTTGCGCCGGTCGAACGCGCAGTGACGCTGATCGAGCTGGCGCAGCTGGATCGCGAACTCGGGCTGCTGGGCGACAATGAGCGGTTGCAGGCAATCGTTCTCAGTAACGCCGATCAGGAACACCTGGCGGCAGCCAATCGCCGCCTGCAGAGCACACTGGAAGATAATGCCCGGCTGCGGCATCAGGTCGAGGAATTGCAGGCCAAGCTCGACGCCGTCGCCAACATCGAGAGCAGACTGAACGAACGGAAGAGCAACACCGAGGGTCGCAACAAGTGAATCTTTCCCCCAAGCGCAAGGCGCGCATCCTGGTCGTCGACGACGATCCGGGCCTGCTGCGCCTGCTGACCATCCGGCTTCGCGCCGAGAACTACGAGGTCGAACCCATGGAAAACGGTGCGCAGGCGCTCGCCGCGGCCAGCCGTTTCCGGCCCGACCTCGTTATAACGGACCTGCGCATGGACCAGCTCGACGGCATCGGCCTGCTCAAGGAATTGCAGATCCGCTGGCCGGGCCTGAAGGTCATCCTGCTGACCGCGCACGGCACCATCCCCGATGCCGTGCATGCCACGCAGATGGGTGCCTTTGGCTTCCTGACCAAGCCAGTCGAAAAGCAGGAATTACTCTCCCAGGTGCAAAGGGCGCTGAAGATCTCCGGCTTTGTCGATGTCGCCGAAGAATGGCGCGCCGGCATCATTACGCGCAGCGCGCTGATGGAAGAGCGACTTGGCCAGGCGCACATGGTGGCGGGCACCGATGCGCCCGTGCTGATTACCGGTGAGAGCGGCACCGGCAAGGAAATGCTGGCGCGCGCCATACACAAGGCGAGCGCACGCCGGGCCCGGCCCTTCGTGGCGGCCAATTGCGGCGCCATGGCCGATGAGATGCTCGAGACGGGGCTGTTGCGCAGCGCCGAGGGCGGCACGCTGCTGTTGGATGAAATTGGCGGCATGTCGGCGCGGCTGCAGGCCCGGCTGCTGCAGGTGCTCCAGGACAACGCGATCCGACCGGCCGGCGGCGGTGAGAGTGTCGCTGTCAACGTGCGCATCATCTCCGCCACCAATCACGACCTGCCAGCGCTGATCGTTGCCGGGCAGTTTCGCGAGGATCTTTACTACCGGCTCAACGTCGTGCACATCGAACTGCCGCCGCTCAGCCGCCGCCGCGAGGACATACCGGTGCTGGTCGCGCACTTCCTCGAACAGATCGCGCGCGAGGCCGGCGCCCGCAAGATCTACGCACCGGAGGCGGTCGAACTGCTGGCGACGAGCGATTGGCCTGGCAACGTGCGCCAGCTTGCCAACGTCGTGCGCCAGAACTGCGCGCTGGCGCAGACGCCCATCATTCCAGTGGAGCTGGTGCAGCAATCGCTCGGCGGTACGCAGGCGAAACTGCCCTCGTTCGATGAGGCCCGCGACGAATTCACGCGCAGCTACCTCTCGCAAATCCTGCAGATCACCGGCGGCAACGTCAGCCAAGCCGCACGGCTCGCCAAGCGCAATCGCACCGATTTCTACAAGCTGCTGGGGCGCCATCAGCTGGTGCCCGACGACTTCAAGGAAAAGGAGCGCTGAGCGGATTGCCTCGACGGGCCGCGAACCGTAAACTCCCGGGCCCGTGGCGCGACTGGACGGTTAGCTCAGCGGTAGAGCACTGCTTTCACACGGCAGGGGTCGCAGGTTCAATCCCTGCACCGTCCACCATTAAAATCCATGGGTTAAATGCTTATCTCCCTCGGACGGCGCAAAATGACACAAGCGCCGGACGCGCGCCGAAGGGGAGCCTGTCACGGGCGGCTCGATCGCGTAGTCAGCCTTCTTATTGGATGAGCTTGCCAAAGTAATAATAGACTTTCTTCTTATCTTTCAGCACGGCGATCTCAACTTCATCTTTCTTACCGCCGGTAGCAGCATCGTCGGCTTCGAGCACTCTAACTGAACACTCACGCCCTCCGACCGTCAAAACGTCGCCCATCTTCTTCCACTTCGTTCCATCATGCGGTGCGCCGGCAAACACCACATCAATCGCCGCATAGGGTAGATCTGCCATGATTGGATTATTGATGATCTCAACGGTGGCGAAATCTCCGCCCTTAAAAAACGCCCAGTAGCCGACGTTCGCGCTGCTGCGCGATGGGCGCACGGCTTTCCCCTGTTTTTCGAGCATGTCGATAATTTCCTTCGGCATTATATTCGCGCGCATGTCGATGCCATTTGGCTTTTCGAGCACCACGCGTATATAAACATTTCGCTCTCCCGCGAACGCAGTCGCGAAAGCGTCTTCTGCGGCGTTCGCCACAAGCGCCAGGGACAGTCCGATCAATAGTATTAGGATCTTCATTGTTTTATGGCTGACGCTCCGCGTGAGCGCCGCCGGCACTCACGCCTGGGCTTGGCAGTTTATTGTTCACGCGTGCGCTCGATGCGGTTGTTAGACCCAAGGCTATTGCTTCCAGCAGAACATCTCTTCCGCACCTGACTTCTTGCGGGCGTCCTGCATGTTTTGCAGATTATTCGGATCAGCCAAATACTCTATTTCCTTCTTGGCGTCTTGCTTGTTCTTAGCGAGCCCAGCCCTAAGGTTGTCGTCGGGATTTCCTGGGAGCTTTGGCAATTGTGGTATGCGGATGGCTTGGTACTCATTGTGCTCGACCCACTCGATAGACGCCGCCATCAAGCGATGCTGATTCTTGAGGTCACAGAAGGCGTATCCATTTATGAATGGCCCCGCGAGAATGGCAAAGTTCCTCGTTGCGTCTAGAGCCCCGGCGAGCGCCTCACTATTTTCGTCCGCAACAGCAGCCAACGTTGACCAGCGATATTTGGCAACATAGAACCAGAATACGGAATCGTCTCTTAGCCCAACGTCGTAAAGGCGGATCGCAAGAACCATTAGAGTCATCGGAGTGATCAGGGCATTATCGGCCTGAATCATGTCGCGGGCTGCCACAATGTCTTCACGACGGGCCGACGAAAGCAACGCATCATACTCTCGGGCTGTATGAACTTGAGGCCTATCACCGTCCTTTTCAGCAGACCGGTAATAGGGAATGACATAAATGCTAATGCTGCGGACTGGTTCCGCCGCCAAGCTGATCGCGCCGACCAGTGACGAGAGCAGTACAACGTATCGAGCGCTAACCACGTTTTCTCTCCCTGGGTCTAACGCTCGCGTTGAGCGGCCGGCCGCTCCGACCCGCGGCGCAAACGCATACATCTCGCCTCCGCCGCTCGTCGCGAACGCCAGGAATCCGGGCGCCCACCGTGCAACCTCATAGTCGGCATTGAGGCCTTCGATTTCCGCCAACGTCCAAGACCCGCAAATCCAGGGGGATACACCCTTTTCAGATGCCAGTGCGCCTCCGCCAGCATCAACGCGCTTTTTCCGCCGCCGCCATGCATTGCTCGACCGTTTCCTCGGCGTAATCGTTGAAATGGCGGTGCAGGAAGCGTCGCCGGTACTCCCAGGGCGCGATGCGATCGCGGGCGGGAAGTGCCCACAGCCCCAGCTTCCCTTCCCGAGCACCGGCCTCGAGTTCGCACAGTTCGGTATCGCTCGCGCTCAAGTGGCGCCGGTCAGCCCAGGCGTTGCCGTCGCGGACCATGGCCGCCCCTACTTCCTCTTCACCCACAAAGACGATTGTCGTGCGCCGGTGTTCATCGTCCCGGCCCAGCGGCTCCAGATCGACATCCTGGTTCAGCACCATCTGAGCCAGGGCCGCGGTGGCCTCCTTGCTCCAGGGTTGGCCGCGCTCGGGTGCATCGATGCCGCGCAGGTGCACAGAGACCCGCTCCTTGCCCAGCTGCACTTCGATGGTGTCGCCATCGATCACGCGGGTCACGGTGCCCCCGAGCAGCTGACGCTCGGGGGCCGGTGGCGCCGCACCGAGCACCAGCGGCGCCAGGCTCAGTACCAGCAGAATCGGGCAGCGGGTCAGGCGGGGCACGGCCACTATTCTCCGCCCTCAGCTCGTCGCGCGGGCCAGCGCCGCCACGATGGCATCCTGCTCCGATTCCGTCAGATCCGCACTCATGGGCAGGCTGATCACGTGACTCGCCAGTGACTCGCTCACCGGCATGGGCCGGGAATCGCACAACGCCTCATAGGCCGGCTGCTTGTGTAGCGGCCGTGGATAGTGCACCGCCGTCGGGATGCCAGCACGCTTGAGCTTTTCCTGCACGGCGTCACGGTTCTCGACCAGCACCGTGTACTGCGCCCAGACGCAGCTGCGGCCGGGTCGCACCCTCAACAGACCGACCCGGCCGCCGCTCGCGCGAATGGCTTCGCCATAGCGATTGCCGAGCTCGATGCGTCGCGCCACTTCCCAGTCAAAGCGTGCCAGCTTCGCCAGCAGGACCGCGCATTGCAGCGTATCCATCCGGCCACCGACGCCGACGCGCGTGTGCAGATACCGCGCACTCTGCCCATGCACGCGAATCTCGCTGCAGGCCTGCGCGAGCGCCGCATCATCGGTAAAGATGGCACCGCCATCTCCGTAACAGCCGAGCGGCTTGCTGGGGAAGAAACTGGTGCAACCCATTGCCGACAGTGCACCACTGCGCCGGTCGTGGTAGGTGGCGCCAAAACTCTGGGCGGCGTCCTCGATGACCGCGATCGGACCGCGACGGGCGGCGATCGCGCTGATCTCATCCATATCGGCCGGTTGACCATAGAGACTCACCGGAATGATCGCCTTGGTGCGCACGCTGATCGCGGCGTCGAGCATGGAGGCGTCCAGATTGGCGGTGTCAGGCTCGACGTCGACGAACACGGGCCGGGCGCCCACCAGCACGATGACTTCGGCGGTGGCCACAAAGCTGAAGGGCGTGGTGATGACCTCATCGCCAGGGCCGATGCCGTGTGCCATCAGAGCAATGAGCAGGGCCTCGGTTCCGCTCGCCACCGTCACGCAGTGCCGGCTATTGACGTACGTGGCCAGCCGCTGTTCGAGATCGCGTACCTCCGGCCCGAGGATGTACTGGCCGTGCTCCAGCACAGTCTGGATGCGCGCATTGATATCGCCACGCATGGCCCGGTATTGCGATTTGAGATCGATGAATTCCACGGCTCAGTCCCTCGATACCTTGCGGCTCCTTGCGTTCAATCCGGCAGCGCGCCGGCGCGGGTCTCCAGGACCAGCGGCGTCAACAGCAGTCCGGCAAGCGGCACAAAACCCACATAAAAGATCGTCTGCAGCGCCGTGCCACGCTGGGCCGCGGCGCCGACCACAAAGGGCCCGACCGAGGCCAGCACACGGCCGATGTTGTAGCAGAAGCCCGCCCCCGTCGCTCGCAGCCGCGTGGGGAACAACTCGGGCAGGTAGAACGGGAAGGCCCCGAAGACGCCGAACACCGACACGCCGATGGCAAAGAACATGTAGAGGCGCGTGTGGGCGGGTATGTCGAGACCGAATGTGGCCAGAATGGCCGCCGCTGAGGCCGCAAAGTACAGGGCGAACATGGGCCGGCGGCCCAGCCACTTGGCCAGCGGTATGGTGAGCAGCGTACCGATCAGGCCGCCGAGGTTGAAAGCCACCGTCGCGGTGAGCTTCCAGCTCTCGATCAAACCCTGGGTGCCGTTCTTGTCGAGACCGCGCAACTGCGCCTCGGCATGCGCCAGCTCCGTGGCAATGATCGGAATAAAGGCACTGCAACTCCACCAGGCGATGAGGGCGATGACCGCGGTAAAGGTGCCCAGCAGCGTCCGGCGGCGCAGCTCCGGGCCGAAAATCTCCCGCAACCGGGTCTTGCTCCGCGCCCGCGCCTTCTTCCAGCGCTCCGGTTCGTGCACGTACAGGCGCACGAGAAAGGCGACCCCGGCTGGCAGCAGGCCAAAGAGGAACACATAGCGCCAGGACTGCTCGGTATTGCCCGCAAACCAGACGCCGGCGACCTGGTAGTTGATCAGCGTCGCCAGGAACAGGCCAAATGGCGCCGCCGTGTACAGTAGCGCCCCGCCTTCGACGCGGCGATGCTCGGGCATCACCTCCGCCACCATGCTGGCCCCCGCCGCCCACTCCCCGCCGATCCCCAGGCTCGCGACCAGGCGAAACGCCACCAGCATCCACAGGTTGGTGGCCGCGGCGCAGGCCGCGGTACCAACCGCGTACATGAGCATGGTCAACAGCAGCGTACGAAGCCGTCCGATGCGGTCGCAGACCAGTCCAAACAGCACCCCGCCGGCCGCCCAACCCAGCAGCAGGAGCGAGGTGAGTACACCGGTCCAGTTCCGCGTCGCCATGCTCGCCTCTGGCGAGCCCACCGGCAGGTGCAGGAGTGTGGGGATGCAGTTGGGCGCCACGTAATTGAAGAGCAGCCCGTCGAAGACGTCGAATCCCCAGCCCAGCCAAGCTGCGAACAAGACCAGCCACTGGTAGCGCGCGATCCCCCACATACACAGGCAGCCTACTGGAGCGCTTACCCGTCGTCGAGCAGTGGCTGGCCGGTCGCCAGGGTCACTGACCGAACGGGTTCAGCCGCCACCGGGCCATTCGCTCACGAACGCGGTGCTCGCCGGCCGGGCCGGGGCCGTGGGCGCCACCACGCCCACCGTGCCCACATGTACGAACCCGACCAGACGCTCCCCGGCTTCACAGCCCAGCCCCGCCGCCACGGCCGGGTCGTAGACACTCGGGCCGGTGAGCAGGATCGCCCCATAGCCCTGGGCGTGCAGGGCATTGAGCAGATTCATGACGCTCGCGCCCGTGGCGAGCAGCTGCTCGATCTCCGGCACCTTCGGATTGTTGCGGAGGCGGGCGCTGACCGCGATCACCAGCGGGACCTGCTGCAGGCGGCTGCGCAGCTTCTCCAGCTGCGCCGCTGGCGTCGCCGGATCCCTCGCACGCGCACTGGCCACCAGTATTTCAGCGAGGCGCGCCCGCGCCGCGCCGCGAATCAGCCGGAAACGCCAGGGCTGCATGCGCCCGTGGTCGGGTGCGCGCATCGCCACCTCGAGGGCGGCGTTGAGCTGCGCCTCGTCCGGGCCCGGGCCCGTCAGGCACTGCGCGGGAATCGAGCGCCGGCTCAGCAATAGATCGAGTGTGTTCATGCCTGCGCCATCAGCTGCAGCACTTCCTCAGTCCGCTCCCGCATCAGCGCCTCGCTGCCGCGCGCTTCGACGTTCAGGCGCACCAGGGGCTCGGTGTTGGAGCCACGCAGGTTCAAGCGCCACTGCTCGAATTCCATCGACAGGCCGTCAGTGTAATCAACCGCCAGTGCGGCGGCGGCGTAGTGCTCCTGCACCCTGGCGGTCATCGCCTTCACGTCGGCAATCTCCCGGTTGATCTCCCCGCTGGCCGGAAACAGGCGCTGGCGCTCGCCCACCAGTTCGCTCAAGGTCTTGCCCGTCTCGCACATCACGGCGAGCACCAGCAGCCACGGAATCATGCCGCTGTCGCAATAGGCGAAGTCGCGGAAGTAGTGATGCGCGCTCATCTCCCCCCCATAGACGGCGTCGACCTGGCGCATGCCCTGCTTGATGAAGGCGTGTCCCGAACGGTACATCACCGGCTCACCGCCGCAGCGGCGCACGATGTCGATGGTATTCCAGGTCAGGCGCGGATCGTGCACGATGCGGCTGCCGGGGAAGCGCTTCAGGAAGGCTTCGGCCAGCAGACCGACGAGGTAATAGCCCTCGACGAAACCCCCGTGTTCGTCGAAGAAGAAACAGCGGTCAAAATCCCCGTCCCAGGCGAGACCCACGTCCGCGCCGCTCGCGTGCATCGCGGCGACCGTGCTGCGGCGGTTCTGCTCGATCATCGGGTTGGGAACGCCGTTTGGAAAGGATCCGTCCGGCGCGTAATGCAGCTTGATGAATTCGAACGGCAGCCTGGGCTCGAGCCTATCGAGCACGGGCCCGGCCCCGCCATTCCCCGGGTTGACGAGGACCTTGAGCCGTCGCAGGCGGGCGCCCTTTACATAGCCGAGCAGGTGCTCGAGGTAACTATCGCTGATATTGCGCAGCCTCGCCTGGCCGGGGTGCGCGGCGCGAGGCGGCAGGCGCCCCTCTTCGATCATCGCGCGCATCTGCTGCAGTCCGGTGTCCGCGCTGATCGGCCGGCTGCCCTCGCGGACGATTTTCAGGCCATTGTAATCGGGCGGATTGTGACTGGCGGTCACCATGATCCCGCCGTCGAGTTCAGCAGAGAAGGTCGCAAAATAGACGCCTTCGGTGCCACACAGGCCGATGTCCTCGACTTCGACCCCCGAGTCGGTCAGGCCGCGGATCAGCGCCGCCGACAGCGCCGCGCTGGTGCTGCGGATGTCGCGCCCGACGGCGACTCTCCGCGGCTTGACGAAGGCCACGTAGGCGCAGCCGATCTGGTAGACCAGTTCCTCGTTGAGTTCGGTGGGGATGCGGCCGCGGACGTCATAGGCCTTGAAGCAGCCGAGGGACCTCACCGCTTCGTGCCCTCGCGTCCGTATTGATCGTCGAAACGCACGATGTCATCCTCCCCGAGGTAGCCGCCTGACTGCACCTCGATCACGTGCAGGGGCACCGTGCCGCGGTTCTCGATGCGGTGGCGCATGCCCACCGGGATGTACGTCGACTCGTTCTCCCGAAGTTCGAAGACCTCCTCCCCGCGCGTAATGCGTGCCCTGCCGGACACCACAATCCAGTGCTCGGCGCGATGATGATGCAGTTGCAAAGAGAGCATCCCGCCCGGATGCACCACCAGCCTCTTGACCTGGAAGCCATCGCCCTGGTCGAGGCTGTCATAGCTGCCCCACGGGCGGAACACCTCGCGGTGCAGGGCGTGCTCGCTGCGGCCGGAGTCCTTAAGCCGCGTCACCAGGGTCTTGACGTTCTGTACGCGATCGCGCGAGGCGACCAGCACGGCATCCTTGGTCTCGACCACGACGCAATCGCGCAGGCCGACGGTCGCCACCAGCCGGCTCTGGGCGTACAGGTAGCAGTTCTTCGTATCTTCGGCGAGCACGTCCCCGCGGATCACGTTGCCCTCCCCGTCCGGCTCGCTGGCATCGTGCAGCGAATCCCAGGAGCCCACATCGCTCCAGCCCGCCTCGAGCGAGACCACCACGGCATCCCCCGTCCTCTCCATCACGGCATAATCCACCGATTCGCTGCGACAGGCGGCGAAGGCCTGTGCATCGACGCGCGTGAAATCCAGGTCGGCGCGCGCCGCGCCGAACGCCTCGGCACAGGCGGCGGCAATGTCGGGCGCGTGGCGTTCGAGCTCGGCGAGGAAGCGGCGGGCAGAAAAGACGAACATGCCGCTGTTCCAGAAATACTCGCCGCTGGCCAGGAACTCCTCTGCGCGTTCGCGCGCCGGCTTCTCGGTGAATTGGGCAATCCGCCAGCCGCCCCCGGCGGCCGGACCGCGGCGGATGTACCCGAAGCCCGTTTCCGGCGCGTGCGGCACCACGCCAAAGGTCACGAGCTGCCCGGCCTGCGCCAGGCTCGCCGCGATGCGCACCGCGGCGTGCAGCGCCGCGGTGTCGCGGATGACATGATCGGCCGGCAGCACCAGCAGCAGCACATCCCGGCCCGCGACGGACAGCGCGGCGTGCGCGGCGAGCGCAATGGCCGGCGCCGTGTTCCGGCCCACCGGTTCGAGCACGATCGCCTGCGCCGGCGTGTTGATGACGCGCAGTTGTTCGGCGACCAGGAAGCGGTGCGTCTCGTTGCATACGATGATCGGCGCCGCAGCTCCTAAGCCGGTGAGCCGTTGCAGCGTCTCCTGCAGCATTGTCCTGGCACTGATCAGCGGCAGCAACTGCTTGGGATACAGTTCGCGCGACAGCGGCCACAGGCGTGTACCCGCGCCACCGGACAGGACGACGGGTACGAGCGGGATGTCGCGATCCATCGGCAGGCTAATCCGCGATCACGGCACGGCCGCGCCCGATGGCGGCATACTCGAAGCCGAAACGCGTCATCAGGGCCGGGTCATAGAGATTGCGGCCATCGAAGATGCGCGGCGCGGCCATGACCTGCTTCAGGCGTTCGAAATCCGGGCTGCGGAACTCCTGCCACTCCGTGACGATGAGCAGGGCCTCGGCGCCGGTGGCCGCCTCGTAAGCACCGTCGCACAGCGTGACCCGCTCTTCGTTGCCCCACAGCCGCCGCGCTTCCTCCATGCTGATCGGGTCATAGGCGCGTACGCTTGCGCCCGCGGCCAGCAGGCAGTGGATAATCACGCGGCTGGGCGCCTCGCGCATGTCGTCCGTGTTTGGCTTGAACGCCAGCCCCCACACGCCCAGCGTGCGCCCGGTCAAGGACCCTCCGAATGCCTGGCGGAGCTTGCGCACCAGGATCGATTTCTGGCGTTCGTTGACCTCTTCGACGGCGTGCAGGATGGCGGAGTTGAAGCCCACGTCCCGGGCGGAGCGGATCAGGGCCTTGACGTCCTTGGGCAGGCACGAGCCCCCGTAGCCAGTGCCGGGATAGATAAAGCCGTAGCCGATGCGTGGATCCGAGCCGATGCCCACGCGCACCCGCTCGATATCCGCACCCACGCGCTCGGCGATATTGGCCAGTTCGTTCATGAAACTGATCTTGGTGGCCAGCATGGCGTTGGCGGCGTACTTGGTCAGCTCCGCCGAACGGATGTCCATCACGATCAGCCGGTCGTGATTGCGCGTGAACGGCTCGTACAGGGCATGCATGAGTTCGGTGCTGCGCGCACTGTCCGCGCCAACCACGATACGGTCGGGCTTGAGGAAATCCTGGATGGCCACGCCTTCCTTGAGAAACTCCGGGTTCGAGACCACGTCAAACTCCACGCTCGCGCCGCGGGCGGCGAGCTCTGAGACCAGCTGCGCGCGCACCTTGTCGGCCGTGCCGACCGGCACCGTCGATTTCGTGACCACCACGGCATAGCGCTGCAGACGCGTGCCGATTTCGCGTGCCACGCTGAGCACGTGCCGCAGATCGGCGGATCCGTCTTCTTCCGGGGGCGTACCGACAGCGATGAGTTGGAACAGGCCGTGATTCACGCCGCGCGCCGCATCAGTGGTGAACTCGAGCCTCCCGCCGTCGCGATTGCGCCGAATCAGCGCGTCGAGGCCGGGCTCGTGGATCGGGACCTCCCCGGCGTTGAGCTTCGCCACCTTGCCGGCGTCTATATCGACGCAGACGACGTGATTGCCGGCCTCCGCCAGGCAGGCGCCCGTGACCAGCCCGACATAGCCGGACCCGAATATGGTGACTTTCATGAGTGCTAAGCTTCTGATGCCATTGGGAAAGCGCGCAAGCCTAACGGATGGGGACTACGAAGACAAAGGCGTGATGATCAGCTGCAGGCGGCGGTTCAGATCGCGTCCCGCGGGCGTGTTCTCGGCGCTCAAGGGTTCGGATTCGCCCACACCGCGCGCGATCAGGCGCACGCCGGCAATCGATCGGTCACGCAGATACCCCACCACGACCTCAGCGCGCGCCAAAGACTGCTGTTGATTGAATTCGTTGCTGCCGATGGCATCCGTATAGACCGCTACGACCACCTGCGAGTGCTCGTGCGCCCGGAGTGAACGGACCACGATGTCGAGCATCTGCGTGCCCGCCGGCAGCAATTGCACGCCGTCCGGGACGAATGCCAGCCGGATCGGGTAGTCCACCTTGACAGCCTCCCCATTGCGCGTGATCACCGCCGCGGTCGGCGCGAGCGCGGTGCGCAGGTCCGCTTCCTGGAGATCCAGGGGCGAACCGGGCGTGTCAGCCAGCGCCGCGAACGCCAGCAGCCACGCGGCTGCGGTCGCGCCGAGCGCGCCAATCGGACAGGTACGGTTCATGTTCTCGTGTCCCAGCTGCGGCAACAGGAGCTGCCTATAGTGCTATTAGATTAGCCTCGGGGGTGCCCTGTCGACGTAAACTCTGCACTTGCCGCCTCCCCTCGAAGGATCTGCCATGAGCAAGACCGCGCTGATTACCGGCATTACCGGCCAGGATGGCGCCTATCTGGCCGAATTGCTGCTGGCAAAAGGCTACACCGTGCATGGCATCAAGCGGCGCGCCTCGAGCTTCAACACCGACCGGATCGATCACCTGTACCAGGACCCGCACGAGCGCAATGTACGCCTGCGGCTGCACTACGGCGATCTGACCGACGCCACCAACCTGATCCGCATCGTGCAGCAGGTGCAGCCCGACGAGATCTACAACCTGGCGGCCCAGAGCCACGTCGCCGTGTCCTTCGAGACCCCGGAATATACGGCCAATTCGGACGCGCTCGGCACCCTGCGCCTGCTCGAAGCCATCCGTATTCTCGGTCTGGAGAAGCGGACCCGCTTCTACCAGGCTGCGACTTCAGAAATGTACGGCCGGGTGCAGGAAACGCCGCAGTGCGAGACCACGCCCTTCTATCCGCGCTCCCCCTACGGCGCGGCGAAGGTCTACGCCTACTGGATCACGGTGAACTATCGCGAGGCCTACGGGCTGTACGCGTGCAATGGCATCCTGTTCAACCACGAATCGCCGGTGCGGGGCGAGACTTTCGTGACCCGCAAGATCACCCGCGCGCTGGCCCGCATCTCCCTGGGGCTGCAGGACTGCCTGTATCTGGGCAACCTGGAGGCACGGCGCGACTGGGGTCATGCGAAGGACTTCGTCCGCGCCCAGTGGTTGATGCTGCAACAGGAGCTGGCCGAGGATTTCGTGATCGCCACGGGCGAGCAGCATTCGGTGCGGGAATTCGTGACACGCGCCGGCGAGCTGTTGGGCCAGCGGATGGAATGGCGCGGCAAGGGAGTCGATGAGCAGGGGATCGATGCGGCCAGCGGCAAGGTCATCGTCAAGGTCGACCCGCGGTATTTTCGCCCGACGGAGGTCGAGACACTGCTGGGCGACGCCAGCAAGGCCCGGGAGCGGCTGGGTTGGGCACCGCTGATCAGCTTCCAGGAGCTGGTGGCAGAGATGGTCGGGGGCGATCTGGAACAGGCACGGCGCGATGAGCTGATCGCGCGCGAGGGGTTCAAGACCTATTCCCGTCATGAATAAGGAGGCTCGCATCTACGTCGCCGGGCATCGTGGCCTGGTGGGCTCGGCGGTGGTGCGACGCCTGCGCGCGCTGGGCTACGAGCAGCTGCTGCTGGCCGAAAAGGGCGAACTGGAGCTGACGCGGCA
>DASWFL010000157.1:0-5670 GCA_036394255.1 Steroidobacteraceae bacterium | reverse complement strand
CGCTGGTTCCCTCGGACTCCTGCCCTCGGCTTCCCTGGGCGAAGGGCGGCGCGGACTGTACGAGCCGATACACGGCTCTGCGCCCGATATCGCCGGCCGGGGCACCGCGAATCCCTACGGGGCGATACTCAGCGTCGCGCTACTGCTGCGTCATTCGCTCGGCCTGGCCGCTGAGGCGAGCGCCGTGGAAGCGGCCGTGTCGGCAGCGATCAGCGCCGGCGTTCATACACCCGATATCTCGGCGCCGGGGATGTCCCCCGCCACCACCCGGGCCGCCGGTGCTGCGGCCTGCGCCACCGTCAGCGCTGGCCACACTCAGGAGGACACTGCGCAGAGGCGCGGAACCCTGCCAGCCGGAGATCGGTCATCCTCTTTCTGAAATACCCGTTACATGTAACGCGTTACATGTAACGGGTGCCAGCCACCACCAGACACCAGGCAGCAGGCGCTCTGCGGCACGGCGTTGCGGGCGAGCCGCGCAGAGCCTTCCTAGGAGCCGTCAAAGCCCAGATGCGCGATGGCGTTGGCGTAGTAGCGGAGCAGCGGGAGTTCGGCCGGATTCACCCTGTACCGCCCGCCCTGCTCGAGCACCACTCTCCTCAGGGTCAACATCCGCAGACCCACCAGCACCGAGTATTCCGGGTCGCTGCGCGGCACGTACACGTGCGCGCCGAGGCCTTCAAAGCGCTGCTGCAGCGCCAGCGACCGGGCGCTGATCTCGGCCTCCTCCAGGCCATCGGTCGAGGCCGCATCGATGAACACGCGTGCCACGAGCGAGACCGGCAGCACCGGGACCACGCGACCGACGGCGGTCATGAGATGCCGGGCAAGCTGCACGACATGCTCACCTCGCGCTGCGCGCTCGAGAGTGGCCGGATTCCATGCCGTATCCTCCAGGTATTGGCGCAGCGAGATCGGCGCGCCGAAGTTGGCGCAGGCATAGCCGAATCGGTACCAGCGGCCCCGCAGGCGCAGCCAGAGCTGTGCGGCCAGAAAGCGCATCGCCACAGCCACAGCCGCCAGAGCCGAGCGACGCTCGCCGGCCGCGGTCGGCTCCACGAGCAGGCTCCGGTCTTCGAGCACGCGGTCGTAGTTGATGCCCACCGGCACAAAGGCGATATCGCGCTCGCCCGCTGGATCGAAGCCGCGCAGCATGTAGTCCAGCAGCCCGAGTTTCGGTGCGCGCATCAGCCCGTCGCGGCTCAGGCCCCCTTCGGGGAATATCGCCTGCACCGCCCCGCCCTCGATCGCCATCTGCACGTAGCGCTCGAGCACGCGCCGGTAGATCTCATCGCCCGTCCCGCGCCTCACGAAATACGCGCCCAGTGAACGCACGATCTGCTGCAGGGGCCAGACCCGCGCCCACTCGCCCACGGCGTAGCTCAGCGCCACGCGCTTGCTGGCGAGGTAGGCGACGAGTACGTAATCGACATTGCTGCGGTGATTCATCACGAATACGACGCTGGTGCTGGCCGGCAGCAGGCGCAACGCCCGGCTGTCGGCGTGCCCCAGCCGCACGCGATACAGCAGGTTCACGACCGCCCTGGCCAGGCGATTGCCCAGGCGGAAATACAGGTAGGCGTTGAAGGCGGGAACGATCTCGCGCGCGTAATGGCGCACCTGGCGCAGTGCGACCGCGATCGGAATGCCACGGGCTGTCGCGTGTTCGCCCACTTCGCGCAGCACCTTCGGATCGTAGACCAGCCGGTCAATGAGCACTTCGCGCCGCGTCATGGCGATGGGCGGGATCTTCAGGTGCAGGCGCTCATTGAGCGCCGCGGTCAGGCGATTGATGCGGCGGCGAATGAACCAGCGCGCACCCGGCAGCAGGAGCAGCGTGACGATGAACCAGATCAGCGCGGCGCCGGCGGCCAGCGCGAGCCACAGCGGCATAGTGACCATCCGGTTCATGTCGATTGAATTATATCCGCCCGTCCGTTCGCGCCATCGCTATAGTTGGACCATGCCGAGAACTCCGCACGCCGGCGCTTCGCCGTGGTGACCGGCACCGCACCCCTGCGCGTGGCGCTGATCGGCCATGGCCTGGCCGGCGCCTACTTCCACGCCCCGCTCATCGAGGCCGTGTCGGACATGAAGATCGTCGCCATCGCCACCTCGAATCTGGAGTCAGTGAGGCTGCGGCGCGATTCACCGCGGGTCGTGGCCGATGCGGCGGCCGCCTGCAGGCTGGAAGACGTCGAGCTCGTGGTGATCGCCACACCCAACGAAACCCATTTTCAGCTGGCAGCGATCGCGCTGGGCGCCGGCAAACACGTCGTCGTAGACAAGCCGCTGGTGCTCTCCACGGCACAGGCTGATGAACTCATCGCGCTGGCGGCCAGGGAGCGGCGTCTACTCACGGTGTTTCACAACCGGCGCCTCGACGGGGACTTTCTCTATGTCGCGGAGCTGCTGCGCCACGGCGAGCTCGGCGAGGTCATGCTGTTCGAATCGCGCTGGGACCGGTTTCGACCCGAGGTCGGCGCCGGCTGGCGCAACCAGCTCGTGCCGGGCGCGGGCCTGCTGTGGGACCTGGGCCCGCACCTGATCGACCAGGCGCTGTGCCTGTTCGGCTCGCCCGATCGCATCGAAGCGGACTTGGCGCAGCAGCGCAGCGCCGCCGTAGTGGACGATTATTTCGAACTCAGGCTGCACTACGGCCAGATGCGCTGCCTACTCTCCGCCTCGACACTGATTGCACTGCCGCGACCGCGCTTCGCCGTCCACGGCACGCGCGGCAGTTGCCTGACCTACGGCGTGGACCCCCTCGAAGAGGCCCTGCGCGGCGGCGGGAAATCCGGGGACGCCGCCTTCCGGGAGCGCCTCGCCAGAATGCAGGGGGTACGCGTGGATGCCAGTGGCCAGCGCCAGGAACTGCATTTCGAGGCCGGGAAGTGGGGCGATTTCTATGCCGAGCTGGCGACGGCCATACGCCGGGGCGGGCCGCCGGCGGTCGATCCGCTGCAGGCCCGCGCGGGGATCGCGATCATCGAGCAGGCGCTGCTCAGTTGTACTCGACGAATACGCCCGTCGTCCGCGCCGGAACCGTAAAGCTCCCGGCCGTGGCGTCGGCGCTGAAATTCCATCCGGCCTGCAGGAGCGCGTCCGAGCCGCTGAACTGCGCCGGATGCAGGTAGACATTGCCCGTGGCCGTGCCCTTGAGCTTGCCGGCATAAGCGGCGGTCACGAAGGTCTGCGGCGAACTGCTGGCGTTGTACAGCACGAGCACGCTGCGGTAGGCGGTGCTGGGACAGGCGGCGCTGGCGCTGTGCCCGAGGATCCGCTCTACGATCAGGCCATGCACCTGCGCGCCCTGATCCGGAAAGCTCAGGCAGTTGTTGATATCCGTCGCGGTGCTGAGCCGGAACAGGTCGGTATCCCGGCGGATGCGCAGCAGATCCTGGAAGGCCGCGCTGGTGGCCAGGATGGTGGCCTGCATGCTGGCCGGGCTCGGTAGCGCCCGATCGAGTATCGGCCCCAGCGTGGCGGCGTTGGCCGCGTTGTTGCCGGTGTTGTCCGGAGGCAGGCCCACCGCCCAGTTGTTGGCCGAGCCGTCCCAGTAAATGCGATTGAAGTAGTCTCCCGAGTTGTAGCTGTTGCTGTCCCCGGACTTCGAGCGCAGCAACTCATCGCCCGCATGGATGAAGGGTACGCCCTGCGCAAGCAGCGCCAGGGAGAGACCCACGACCTGTGCGCGGCCCGCGTCGGCGAAGGTCGTGGCGGCCGGATGCCGGTACTGGCTGATGTCAAAGAGCGTCTCGCCATCGTGCACGGAGACATAGGCGATGTTCTCCTGCGGCGTGCCGGCGTAACCGATACCGCCGAAACCGGCTCCGCCCACGCCCGGGAAGCTGGCGAGATTGCCCGCCAGGCCGATACTGATGCGATTCTGTTTGTCGAAGGCCGCATCGCCGGCAGCGCCGGAGCAGACGCCGGTAGTGCTCGCGGGGTCGTAGCACAGGCCGTTGACGAAGCCCTGGTTGGCGACCATCGCGGCCCCGCTGTCGAAGGGACTGCCGCCACGTGCACCGTCGCGCAGCCGGTCATTGAACGTGCCGATACCCGTGCCGGCCAGCGCCGCCTGGATGGCTGGCGCGATGGCCGCATCCACTTCCGCGCCCTGATCCCAGCCCTCTCCGTAAAAATAAGTGTGGCCCCGGCCGTCGGCGGCGGTAATCGCGTCGACCGCGGTACGCGCCGCGAGCACCGCGCTCTTCGGGATCTGGCCCATGACGTCAAAACGGAAGCCGTCGATTTTGTATTGATCGGCCCACATGACCAGCGTATCGGTCATGAGCTTCGCCATCATCGTCCGCTCCGTGGCCGTGTCGGCGCAGCAGGAGTGATTTTCCACCGCGCCGTTGGCGTTCAGACGGTGGTAGTAGCCGGGCACGAGGCGATCCAGAACGGACTTGGGGTCCTGACCGCTCGCGGAGGTGTGGTTGTAGACCACATCCATGATCACGCGCAGCCCGATGGAATGCAGCGCCTGCCCCATCTGCCTGAATTCCACCACGCGCGCCAGGCCATCGTCCGGGTTGCTCGAATAGAGGCCTTCCGGCGCACCGAAGTGCAGGGGGTCATAGCCCCAGTTGAAGCAATCGGTGTTCTGGGTGGCCTTCACGTCGGTCTCGGCAGCCGTACCCGACCCGGTGCTCGCCGTTATGGTGGGCACCGTGCAGGCGATTTCATCCACCGAGGCGATGTCGAATACCGGCAGCAGGTGCACATGCGTCAGGCCCGCCGCGGCCAGCGCGCTCAGGTGCAGCCTGCCGGCCGAGGCCGCATCCGTGAAGGCGAGATACCGTCCGGCATGCGCCGCCGGTACGGTGCTGTCATTGGCCGAGAAATCCCGCAGGTGCAGCTCGTAGATCACGCTGTCGGTCGGCGCCGCAGCAGTCGGGATCAAGGCGCCGGGCCAGGTCAGCGGTTGGGCGATGGCATCGGCAATATTCAGCACCATCGAATAACGGCTATTGCCGCTGAGCGAAACCGAATAAGGATCCGTCACTTCGTTCGTGATCACCGCGCCGCCCATCGCGCCACCGCTGCCCGCCCAGCGGCTGAACACATTGACGCTATAGGTGAAATAGGCGCTGTTGGTCCAGCTGGCATCGGGCGCGGTGTAGGCCCAGACGCCAGTGGCGGTGTCCTCCACCATGTCGTAGCTCGTCGCGGTCGTGGCGCTCGCGCTCGCGTACAGATTGAGTTTGGCGGAATTTGCCGTCGGCGCCCACAGCCGGAAGGTTGGCACGTCACCGGCGCTGAAGCTCAGGCCGAGCGCGAGGGGCGCCGCCGCGGCGGCATACACGGCGTCCAGGACCGGCCCGATCTGGACGGCCGTGCCTGCCAGCGGAGTACTGCTCTGGTATTGAACGACCGCCAACTGGTTTCGCAGGATCCCCCGGATCTGGTTCTGAGTTGCCACGGGCACCTGCAAGGCCGACGCTGTGGCGAATTGAGGAAACTGGCTCTTGAGCGCCGTGCTTAGGGTGCCGACGGTCAGCGTATCGCCAGCAGGATTGTCGGCTCCGCTGACTCCACTGCTCGAGGGAGCGAGTGCAGCGGTAGCCGAGTAGTAGAGCCGGTAACTGTAGGTGGCAGAATCAGTGCCTGGCCAGACGATGGTTGTGGCATCCAGCCAGATTGCGTGGGCCGTGCTGAGGATGA
>DASWFL010000156.1:0-19037 GCA_036394255.1 Steroidobacteraceae bacterium | reverse complement strand
CTCGGTCCGGCCGGCGTAGGCGAGACAGGACTTACTCACGGGCTGCATGCCGAAAGGATTAAAGCTGCACCCGCCGACGCCCTCGTTGGCCAGCACGTTGTTGATGGCGGACAGGCTGATGTCGCCGGTCGCCTGGCTGGCAAAGGCACTCCGCCCGAACGAGGCATAGAGATCGTACGCCAACCGGGTGCCGGGAATATCGCCCTTCAGGCCGGCAAGCCCCTGCCAGACATCGTAGTCGTAGGTCTCGACGCGATTGCCCCACCCGAACATCAGCTTGGAGTAGCCCACCGTGGCACCGGCGGGCGCGGCCCCACCATAGGCCGAATTGATCAACGAGAGCAGCGCAGGATTTGCCTGCACATAGGAGTTGCTCACCGGGATATACAGCTCGATGGTGTTGTTGGTCTTGGTGCTTCCCGGGCTGGTGGCATCGAGCGCACCGGAATGCGAGAAATTGAATTGGCCGTAGGCGGTCACGTGGTCGGTGAGCCGGTAGTCCACACTGCCGAGTGCGTTGTACTTGGTCAGCGGCACCTGCACGGCGAAGTAATTTCCCAGCACCACGCCCGCCTGCGTGCAGCTGGGCGAGAGCCGTGCCCCCAGTACGCTACCCACGCCCTTGTAGTTCTGCGCACACCCGAGCGCACCGGGTACGACGGTCGTGAAGATCGTGCCATCGGTGTTTACGCCGATGGCCCCCAGGTACGGGCCACTGCCCGGGTAGGGCGCGGTGCCGGCATAGCCGGCAAGGACGGCGTTGACTGCCGCAATCGTTGGCGCGGTCGCGCCGGTGCCAAAGCCGCCCTTGTAGATCATCCCTTCCGGCGTGCGGCCGAGGAAGCGCACCGAGGGCTGCGTGAAGAAGGACCGCTGCGAACCCATCACCTCGTCGCGCTTGGCGTACTCGAACGCCAGCATGACGTTGCCGCGGTTGTCGGCGAGCTTGCCGCCGACAATGCCGCTGACTTGCGTGGTCCCGCCATCGCCGTACGTGCTCGCACCGTGCTGGACGTCCAGCTCGACGCCGGAGAAATGCTGCTTCAGCTTGAAGTTGGCGACGCCGGCGACGGCGTCCGAGCCATAGGTGGCCGAGGCGCCCCCGGTGATCACCTCGACGCTGTCGATCAGCGCCATGGGTATGGTGTTGAGGTCGATGGCGCCGTCCGGCGTTGACGGCATGAGCCGGCGTCCGTCCATCAGAACCAGCGACCGATTGCGGCCGATGCCACGCAGGTCGCTGAAGGAGGCGCCGCCGCCGAAGCCGACACTGCCCTGCACGTCACCGACCTCGGCCGCACCCTGTGCGGCCTCGAACTGCGGCATCTGACCGATAACGCGATCGAGCGACGGTTGACCGGCCGCGGCGATGGCCGCGCTGCTGAGCGTGGCAATCGGGCTTTCGGCGTTGTAGTCGCGGCGCGAGATCCGCGATCCGGTTACTATAATTTCCTCAGGTACCTCCGACGTTGCTGCGGCCGTGGCGGCGGGCGCACCCGGATCAGCGGCCCAGGCCGCCGGGGCTCCCGCTGTAATGCCCAGCAAGAAGGCAATAATGCCGGGGATCCTGGCGTGCCGGCGGTGCGCGGCCCGGCAGGCGTCCGGTTCAACGTGGCGTCGCGTGTTCATGGTCGTCCCCCAATCCGGTTTATTCGGCTTCTGGTGCCCGGGAGTGTCAGTCCTGGGCGCCAGCACGACGATCGTGCGCGCGGGCAGCTTTCAGGAAGCTGTCATGGGCTTTGGGGCGGTCGTTCGGGCAGCGCCAGGCGCACGCGCAGGCCACGGCTTCCGTCGCCGACTGCGCTGGCCAGGTGCAGGCTCGCGTCCATCAACGCGACGAGGGAACTCACTATTGCGAGGCCGAGCCCACTGCCGACGCGGTCCTGATCGCGCTTGAGTCGGTAGAAGCGCGTGAAGACTTTCTCATGTTCGGCAGGCGGGATGCCGGGCCCATCGTCCTCCACTTCAATGATACGTGCCCCGTCTTCCACGAACAGGCGCACGACCACATGCCCACCTGGCGCGTTGTAGCGAATGCCATTGTCAATCAGGTTTGCAAGGATCTCCCGCAGCGTAATCGGATCGAGGCGCGCCAGGCATGGGGTCGAGGCCGCCTCGTAGTGCAGGCCAACCCCGGCCTGGGTCGCCTGCGTGAGGTGCTCTTCCGCGACCTCCTGAACGAGTGTGCGCAGGTCGATCGGACCAGCGTCGCTCTCGGCTGCGACTCCTCCCTCCGCCTTGGCTAACTTGAGCAGTTGGATCAGCAATCGTTGCAGCCTGTCTGCCGCCCCGCTGATGTCCGCGAGCGAGGATCTTGCCGCGTGCGACTGGGGTATCAGCTCTCCGAGCACCGAAATATGTGTCTGCAGGATCGTCAACGGTGTGCGCATCTGATGGGATGCATCAGCGGTAAAGCGGCTCATCGCCTGCTGCAGCCGCTCAGCCTCGAGAGACCGGCCACGCAGCGCTACCAGCGCCTGCGCCATGCTCCCTAACTCGTCCGGGCTGCCCAGGGACGGTGCGGGCTCGTCGTATTCCCCCCGGCTCAGACGCGCGATCGTGAGTGTCAGCAAGCTCATGGGGCGCGCGAATCGCCGCTGCACGACCACGACGGCAAAGGCCCCGAACGCGACCACGACCGTCAAGCCGAATCCGGCAATCATCAGGATACGCGACGAGGTTGCACGCAGCGATTCGGCGCGCCGGGTCGCCTCGACCTGTGCCTGCCGCGCAATCGCGAGTATGGATTCGAAGGGGCCGTCGCACAGGGCGGTCCATCGATCGCCAGCGATCACGGGAAGGTGCGAGCTTCCAAGTTGGCCGACGATCCGGTCGATCGCTTCCTGGGCGCGGTCCGTCTGGTCGTGAGCCCGCACAGTCAGGCCCAGCAGATCTGAAGACGCTCCCGGCCGGCCGAGGAATTCGTCCAGTGATCGCCATTCAGCGGCATACACCGCACGATTGGCGATCCATGAGTCATGCAACGTCGGATCCAGGGGCTCATCGGCGGCGACGCTCGGGCGAAGCATCGAGCACTGCAAACCGTACCGGTCACGGATCGCCCAGGCGAACTGCCTGACCTGCACGTATTCGGCAATCTGGGCATCGCCAATCCGCACGGCGTTACCTAGCGCGGACGACGCGGCGCCCAGGCTGTCCATCATTTGGTGGATTGCCTCGCGCCAGCCGTCAATGGCATGCAGGCTGCGCTGCCGGAGGGGCATCGCCGCTTGCTGCGTGACTTCGGCCTGCAACTCCACCACCTTGTACCATGTGGACTGGATGGCCAGCGCCAGCTGCACGTTGCCGTCGATTTCCGTGGTGCGCAGCGCGCCGAGCGCCACCGCGACTGCCTGCGATGCTTCATTGTAGGTGTGACGTATGACCGGCAGAGGATCGTTCTCGGCAAGCAAAGCGGTACTGTCCAGCGGTACCTGGGCCCGAACGCTGACCAGCGCATTGAAGAGTGTTTTGTCGGTATCGGCCAAGCGGGCAATCCGGCCCGCCGTCGAAAAATTGTTCCATGCCCTCGCAGCAAGGATCGAGACAGCAATCAGCAGGCCGGACATCAGGATGCCCAACGACGCGATCATGAAGCGCTTGATGGAGGACCGGAACACGTGCCAGGTCGGGTTCGGCCGATCAGGACGGGTCGAGCATGTAACCGAGGCCACGCATCGTCCTGATCGGCGGGCCGTCAGGCTCGAGTTGCCGGCGCAACCGTGCGATATGCACCTCCAACGCATTTGGAGCCACTTCGTCGTCGTAGCTGAATACTTCCGCCAGAAGCGTCTTCTTCGAAACCACTTCGCGCGCCCTGGCGCTCAGGCACTCAAGTACCGCCCATTCCCGAGGCCGAAGGTGCAAGGCCCGTCCGGATACGTCAGCTGTCGCATGCGTGCGATCTACGGTGAGGGTCCCGAGGGCAATGACCGGATTCGGATCGCCGTGTTCGCGCCGCAGGAGCGCGCGCACGCGGGCGCCCAGTTCGCTGGCATTGAACGGCTTCAGCAGGTAGTCGTCCGCCCCCAGATCCAGGCCGCGGACCCGGTCGGTTACCTGGTCACGCGCCGTAAGCACCAGGATCGGCGTCCGACAACCGCGCCCACGCAGCTTGCGGATTACTTCGAAGCCGGAGATTCCTGGCAAGCCGATGTCTACAATGAAAAGGCTGCAAGGCTCGACGGCAGCGCACTTGAGTGCGGTCTCTCCATCGGGGGCCCAATCGGCAGCGTGCCCGGCGGACTTGAGCAATGCCATGACCCCACGGGACAAGGCCGGGTCATCTTCCACTACGAAAATGCGAGCCAACCCCCCTCCTCAGCCGCTTGCCTGGCGCCATCGTGTCACCCAGGCGCGACTCGACCGGAATTTCCGCCCCGCATCTTGATCTGTCAAGTAACCCGGTGGGATGTCGGTCGCCTGGGGTCGCCCGCGCCCCGCGCCGTCGAGGGCGCGGGGCGCGGGGCGCGGGGCGCGGGACTCAAGCCCATTACAGTCTGAACGACGCCGACAGGTACACCAGTCGGCCGATCGCGCCGTAGGTGGACACGTCGGTATTGTTCTCGGTGCGCCAGGCCGTGGCGCCGGTCGCCGCACCCGCCCCCGGATTGATGTTGGTCGACACGGGCGGCTTCTCATCGAACAGATTGTTGATGCCGGCCGTCACAGTCACACCCTTGTCAGTGCTGCCGCCGTCTCCGGAATGGAAGCTCAGGCGCGCGTCCCAGGCAGAAAAGGCCGCGACCTGCCCGGCGAAGAAGGTGGTCTGGCCGGGCTTCTGGAAGTTGATGTCATAGCTGAGGCCCCCGGTGCCGATGTCCTGCACGGAGGTGATGAAGGTGTTGGCGAGACCGGCCTCCCAGTGTCCCTTGCTCCAGCTGGCCGTCGTATACGCCCGCCACCGCGGTAGCGTGCCCTGTGCCCCACCGCCCTGGGTGGTGGTGCCGGCAAAATCATAGGTCGGCTGGCCCGGCAGCGCCTGGTACTGGAAGCTCAGCAGGTAAGCCACCTGCGTACTGACGCTCAAGTTGCCCTGGCCTGCGGTGGGCGTGTCGTAGTCCACATCGAAATTCAGGCTGCGGACCTTGGTCTGTCCCAGGTTCGTGAAACGGTCGATCATGTAGAGATTGGGGTAGTTGCCGCCAACCACGTTGGCGGGATTGGTTACATAGGCCAGCACGTCACCAGGGTTGGCAAAGGCCACGGCGCCGGGCTGCCCCGGAAACGCGTTTGTGGCGATGTTGTTGGAAAAGATGGATGCGGCGCCGTGAGCGTTCACATCCAGCAAAATGTTGTTGAAGCCGATGCCCGCGGGCTGGCCGGTTTCCTTGACGGAGGAATACTCGACATCTGCCGCGAGACCGGGAACGGCATCCGGCTTGAGCACGAAACCGAATGACATCGAGTCGGACTTCGCTGGCTTTAGATTCGGATTGTTGCCATCCTCGACCTGCGTCGTGCCCGCAATTGCCGTCGGAAAGGCGTTGGTAATGATAGCGGCACCGCCCTGGCGGATATTGAGCGGCCCCGCAATCGCGTATAGCGAGGGTGCCGTAAACGATTTCGCCACGTTGCCTCGTACGGTGACCTGGTGGCCAATCGGTTGCCAGCGGAAGCCCAACTTGGGCACCGTGGAAATGCCCGCGTCACTGTAGCGTTCATTGCGCACCGCACCGATGAAGTCGAAGCTGTAAAAGCCCGCAACATGCCAGTCTTTGCTGGCCAGTGGCACGCGCAGCTCGAGGTATTCCGAAGTGATCGTGCGCGATGCCGAGAACGGATCGGCGCTCAGGCCACCGGTGTAAAGGCTCTGCGCCGCGCTCGCCAGGGTGCCATCGACATGCACCCAGCCGTTGGGCTCGGGGGCACCTGAAATCGCCTCCCGCCGCCAGGCCGCACCCAGTGCGAACCCTGGCCTCCCCGCGGGCAGGCTGCCAATCGTGCCGGTGATCTTCGCGTCCGCGGAATCGAGCTTGCTGTTGCCGTTAATCAACTCGCGGGTCAGCACGTTGCTGAGGGCGCCGGGCGTGACGCCGGCGGCGATCGCAAAGGGGTTTAGGGCTGGCTGCAGCACCATGGCGCCGGTGGGCGAAAAGCCCGAGTGCACCATGCTGAAGGCTCCGCCGGGCATGGCCGCCCCGGTGGCGTCGAATCCACCCGCCACCGCCAGCGACAGGTTGGGGCTGAATATGACGTTGTTGATGGCCTGATTGAGTGTGTTTTCGCTGTGGGTGTAGCCAAGCTCCCAGTTCCAGTTTCCGCCGAACAGATTGATCTTCCCTTTGACTCCCATCGTTCCGCGCTTGCTGACTTCCTGGTTCGCGTAGGTCTTCGGGCTGAGGGTGCTTCCAAATACCACCTTGGTGTCTACGGTAAGCGGGTTGTAGAAGGAGCCAGCCAGTGCCGTGACAGTGCTGGTCTGGGGCGCAAAGCGCGTGTAGCTGTCGTTCTGCGCGTATTCGAGATCCCCGAAGAGCTCGACAGCACGATCAGCGGAGAGCTCGCTGTTGAAACTCAGGGCCACGGCCTTCTGCTGTTGTTGCAACAACAGCGTCCCGAATCGCGACAGGTCGTAGGTTCCGCCAACGCCGGTGCCGGGCGCCGTGGCGACGGCTGCCCCTGCGTTGGTGTATTGGGTGTCGGCGGCCACGCTCGCGGCGGCGCCAGGCAGCGGCGCGGTGATCCCTGGATTCAGGAAGTAATTGCCGATGGCGCCCGGCACGTTGGCAGAGGTCGAGTAGAACGGCGTCGAAAACGGCCGCTGGTACTGGTACAGGGGTGTCGACTTGTTATAAGTCGCCGACATCGTGACGTTGGTGTGGTCCAGCAGGGAGAAGCCGTAGGTCGCATCCACGGACTTCTCGCTGTAGCCGCCGTCGGCGCCCGCTCCGCGTACGCTAACCTGGCCGCCTTGCAGGTCTGACTTCAGGATGATATTGACGACACCACCGATGGCGTCGGAACCATAGATGGCCGAGGCGCCATCCGTCAGTACTTCAATGCGCTCGATGGCGGCGGGCGGAATCTCTGCGACGTTTACGAATACCTTGCCATTCACGCCGGATATCGAACTGACGGCGAGGCGCCGGCCGTTGACGAGAATGAGCGTGTCCAGGTTGCGCAGCTGGATGGATGAGCCCCCCGCCGTATTCTGATTGTTGTTGGCGGCATTGCTGTTGCCGGCATTGCTGCGCCCGGCAAAGGCAGGTATCTGCTTTCGAAGAATATCCAGTACGTTGGTGTTGACACCAGCCGCCGCGATGGCGTCAGCGTTGATGATCGTTACGGGGACCGCCAGCGAATCCGGTGCAACCGGGATGGCCGAACCGGTCACGATGATTTCCTCCACTGGCGCGGCTTCCGGCGCGCTCACCGCGGGAGCATCCTCGGCGGCAGCGACGGAGGCAGCCAGCGTCAGGCAGGCTCCGAAGAGCAATTCCGGTACCAGCCAGCCAGCTCGCGATCGATCGTACGGTGTCGAGTTGAACACGGAAATTCCCCCTTATGAAGTCCCTGGTGCGATCTCAATCTAACGGAGCCAGCTAAATGGACTCTGAACGATTCCTGACGCTTCTGTAAGCTCGGCCATCGCGCTCCATGGCGGCATCCACCGCCGCCAGCGCCGACATATTCACGATACGGCGAACGCTGGCAGTTGGCGTGAGGATGTGGGCGGGCCGACCGACCCCGAGCAGGATCGGCCCGATGGTCACGCCACTGCCCGCGGCGGTCTTCAGCATGTTGAAGCCGATGTTGGCCGCATCCAGCGACGGCATGATCAACAGGTTGGGATCTCCCTTGAGCCGCGAGCCCGGTCGGACCTGTTCCAGGATCCGCCGGGACAGGGCCGCATCGCCGTGCATTTCACCGTCGATTTCCAGTGCCGGTGCACACTCGAGCACCATCTGCAGCGCCCGGCGCATCTTCAGTGCCGAGGCCGTATCGGCCGTGCCGAAGCTCGAGTGCGACAGCAGCGCCACCCGCGGCACGAGGCCAAAACGCCGCACCTGCTCCACAGCCAGGCGCACGATGTCGACGATCTGCTCGGCGGTAGGATCCGGATTGACATAGGTGTCGCTGATAAACACAGTCCGGTCCGGCAACATCAGCACGTTCATGGCGGCCAGCGTTGCACCCCCGGCGTGCGGGCCGATGGCCCGCCTGATGTGCTCCAGGTGGGCCGCGTAGGTACCGCTGGTGCCGCACAATAGGGCATCCGCCCTCCCCTGCTGCAGCATCAGAGCGCCCAGCAATGTGGCAGACTGGTGCGCCGCCGCCTCAAAACTGCTTACCAAATAGTCCCGCTCCGGCTGCAGGCGCAGTCCGAGTGCCCTCACCTTGTCGATGATGAGCTCCGGGCGGCCGAGCAGGATCGGCCGGGCGATCTGCTCGTCCACGACAACCTGCACGGCACGCAGCACGCGCTCGTCCTCGCCCTCCGCATAGATGAGCCGGCCCGGACGCCGCTTCGCTGCAGCAAACACTGGCTGCATGATCATGCCCGTCTGGTACACGAACTGCCTCAGCTGCTGTTCGTAGGCGGACATATCGGCGATCGGCAGGGTCGCCACGCCACTGGCCATCGCGGCGCGCGCTACCGCCGGCGCGATCTTCATGATCAGGCGCGGATCGAAAGCCCTGGGAATCAGCGACTCGGCGCCAAACTGCACTTCCCGCTCGCCGTAGGCGGCCAGGGCCACATCGGACGGCTCAGCCCGCGCCAGTTCCGCGATCGCGTGGACCGCCGCCAGCTTCATGTCCTCGTTGATCGTCGTGGCGCCCACATCAAGCGCGCCGCGGAATATGAATGGGAAGCACAGGGAGTTGTTGACCTGGTTCGGATAGTCGGAGCGCCCGGTGCAGCAAATGGCGTCAGGCCGAATCGAGCGTGCGGCATCTGGCCTGATTTCCGGCTCCGGATTGGCCAGCGCCAGGATCAGCGGCCTGGGAGCCATGCTCGCCACCATCTCCGGCTTCAGGACACCTCCTGCGGACAGCCCGAGAAAAATATCGGCGCCGGCAACGATTTCCGCCAGCGTGCGGGCCGAGGTCGTCCGTGCATACCGTGCCTTGTCGTCATCCATGGCTACGTGGCGCCCGGCATAGACCACGCCGTCAATATCACTGATGGTGATGTTGGCGAGCGGCAGTCCGAGCCTGACCAGCAACTCCAGGCAAGCCAGCGCGGCCGCCCCGGCCCCGGAACCCGCCAGTTTCACCTCCGCAATGTTCTTGCCAACGATCTTCAGACCGTTGAGCACCGCCGCCGCCACGATGATGGCGGTGCCGTGCTGATCATCGTGAAAGACCGGTATGGACATGCGCGAACGCAGCTGGCGCTCGATATAGAAGCACTCCGGCGCCTTGATGTCCTCCAGGTTGATGCCGCCAAAAGTGGGTTCGAGGCTGGCAATGGTGTCTACCAGCCGGTCGGGGTCCGTTTCCGCGATCTCGAGATCGAAGACATCGATGCCGGCGAATTTCTTGAATAGGCAGGCCTTGCCCTCCATTACGGGCTTCCCGGCCAGTGGCCCGATATTGCCGAGACCCAGCACCGCCGTTCCATTGGTGATGACCGCGACGAGATTCCCGCGCGCCGTCATATGGCGCGCTTCCCCGGGCTGCTCGACGATCAGTCGGCAGGCGGCCGCCACACCGGGAGAATAGGCCAGCGACAGGTCTCGCTGGTTGATGAGGCTCTTGGTGGGTGTGACGGCAATTTTTCCCGGCGGATACTGCCGGTGATAGTCAAGCGCCGCCTCGGTCAGGGAATCATCCATGGTCACTCAGGCGACAAAGCGGCATTGCGAAGCCGCCGTGCGCGTGTCCATGTTGCGGCCCCGGTTCAGGTGATCCTCGCTCTCGGCGGCGCAGCCGATCATGCGCGGATAGAGAAAGACGGTGAATGCGGCTGCTTCCAGGGCCTGCTCCGACAACGCGCCGTCCTTGAACGGACCCCACAGGATCTTCAGCAACAGGGCCGCAATGACGGCATCGATGTTCACGCAGTACACGGTCCGCGAGACGCCGGCGTCAAACAACGCCTGGACCAGGGCGTGGTAGTACTCGTGGAAGATGTTGTACTCCCCGCGCTCTGTGAACAGGTTCCGCACGTAGACCTCGCGGGGATCCACATTGACCGGTCGGTCCTTGAACACCGGGTGATTGATACCCGGAATCTTGGCGAGCTCCAGGTTCCCCGCGGACTTCTGGCTGGCCTTGTACCGGGCGTAGCTCGCCACGTAGCCTTCAGCCAGCGCTTTCAGGTCGATGCCATGCCCGGGGTCGGTTGGATCCTTCAGCCCGATGTCGCGAAACTGCTCGATCAGGAAGGCAATACCTTCGAACCCATTGCCGCCGTGCGCAAAGCCGCTGTGCGAAAGAAAGCCCAGCAAAGCCTTGTTGAGCTGCACCCGCCCCGGACTCTCCGGTCCGTCGGCGGACACCGCCCCTTTGGCCCCCTGGGCAGATATCGCTCCGGGCCCGTTGGTCAGCAACAGCCCGAGGAGCGTCTGTAACGCGAACAGATTGGCCCCGTCCGGACTGAGGCCCAGCAATGCAGTGTAGACAAACTCCGTCAGCGACCATTTGCCCAGCAGTTCCTGCGACGGCACGCCGCACAGGCTGTCGGGCTGGTGGCGATCGGCCCTGACGGACGCCCCGATCAGGGCGCCGAACAGGCAGAGCCACCAGGGCAGATTCTCCGCGCTGAGCCGGGACAGGCGCTTTCGCATCAGTGGCCCCCAGGCCATCGTCGCTGCAATGGCCGCCAGCACCGCATGACGGGTTGGGTGGGCACCTGATGTCTCAAGGAAGCGGATGAAGACCGACCTCAAGCCCCGATGGCGCAGCGCGGCCAGCATCGCCTCCGCCCGCTCGTCACGGCCGCTCTCCCAGAGCAGCGGGCGCAGCTTCGCGTCCGCTTGCACCCGCGCCCCATCGAAGAACTCATCGGTCGCGTCCCGCAGACCGGCCGCCGCGAACAGTTCGATGAACGCGTGCACAATCAGGCGGGACGGCTCCGCGCGTCGTGGCCCGATGACACAGGCGGCGGCCGCCAGGACGCAATTCGGGGACGCGCCTGATTCGCGTGCCGCCTGGGCGGCAGCCAGCGCCGGATCGCCGTGCAGGTTCAGGCCGGACGCGACGGCCACGTTGATGAGTTGCTCGGAGTGGCCGCCCGGCGGCTCGCGCAGCAGCGCCAGTCCGATATTCGCCTCGAATGACTGCTGCGCGGCCCTCAGCACGGACACGCCGTGCAGCGTGCTGACCTGGGTCTGCGGATCCATCCGCGAACAGCCGGAGGAGTCCTTCATCGGCTGGCGCGGAAATTGCGCGCCGACCTGGCGACTCAGCGCTTCGATCTGTCCGCCGTACGGCTCCAACGCCCGGCACAGTGGCGCGTCGAGCTCCGTGGGCAGGGCCAGACCTGCATTGGCGCGGAACCAGGCCTTCAGCTCCGTGCTGCCCTCCGCTGGAAAATCCGGTCGCGCCCCGTTTTCGCGCATGACGGCGCTCAGCGCGGCTGGGATATGGGCGATGTTAGTGACCACGGCGCCCTTGCTCGAGTAGATCGGCTCCTGCGGCGTAAACAGGTCGCTGACGCCGAACTTCTCCATGAACCAGCGCTCCTTGGCCCGCGCATCATCGCGGCCTCCTGCCATGGCGCCGGCATGGCCGACCGCCCGGGTCAGCGCCGACTTCCACCGGCCGACCACGCAGGCGACGACCGGCTTGTCGAACTCGGCGCCCGCTTCGTAGTAACCGCCGGGCTCCACATACAGGACCGCCGCCCTGCTGCGTGCGTCTTTGCCCAGCGCAAAGGCAAACTCCGGCGCAGCGTATTGGATGTACACGTCCTTGCCGCTCGAGATCAGCGTGGTAGTACCCCAACCGGCCATGCGCAGATAGGTGGCAATCGTGCTGGTGAAATTGCCGGAGTTGGAGTAGATGGCGATCGAGCCTTTGATCAGCGCCTCAGCTGGATTGTCGCCTCCCAGAGCGCCGCCGATGCGCACCTGGTTCCAGGCATCGGCAACCCCCAGGCTGTTTCCGCCAAAAATGTCGATGCCGTTTTGCTGCCCCATGGCACGGATCTCGCGCGAATCGCGAATGGCCAGCTTTTCCGTGACGATGAAGATCTTGCGCAGATCCGGATTCACCCGGATCAGTTCGGCGACGCCGTCGCGGGCGGCCGCGGGCGGCAGGTAAATGACTCCGCAGTTGAAGCGGTGGCCGTCTGCCAGACCTTCGAGCACACTGTTGTAAACGGGAATGGCCCCCGTGCGGCAGGACAGTACCTGGCCGCGCTTTCCCGGCGCGGTACCGAAGACCACGTTCCCGCCCGAATAGTCGTGCCCGACGGGTGTCACGTCGCTCGATTCACCGCCGAGTATGTTCAGTACGCATACGCGATCCTGCCGGGTAGCGACCTCAGCCAGCGAGCTGATGCCTACGTAGTATTTGAAATCCCCGACGCCTTGCCTGTACATGGTCTGCCCCTGCTCCCAGTGGCGGATTGTCAGGGCGCGCCGGAGCGATTCGCGCCCAGCGCCCCATTCCTGAAGCGCGCCGCCAGCTGCTCGCGTGCGCCACCGCGCATCCAGTCATTGATTTGACGGGCGTAATTGACCACTTCGCTCATGTCTGAGTCGAAGCCAAAGAAGGAGTACGGCAAGCCCAGCGCGTCCAGCGTGTCACGCATCGCGGCCATACCCCGCACGAGGTTGGGTCCGCCCCGACCGACCACCACAAACAAGGGACTGGGCCCGCAGGCGCTGAAGTGCTCCCGCAGGGCGTCCGCGATCGCGCGGAAGGTCTCATGAATGTCCGTGTTGTTGGATTTTCCGCCGATGATGAACAGAACGTTCGACTGCGCGAGCCAGTGCCGGAAGCAAATGCGCGCCACTTCCTTCATTTTTGCGTACGGCGGGTTGCCGCCGAAGTCCGAGGAAATGATCGCGTCGTCTCCCAGCATTTGAGTCACCAGCGAATTGGCGCCACCGCCGAAGGTGGGCGCCAGAATCGTGCCCCTGGGATTGATGACGTAGACATCGCTTTGCCCCTGGTAGGTGCGCAGCTGATTGATCTCCTGCTCAAAGTCCGAATAGTCGACCGCGAACAGGTGCGCCGGCAGGTTGAGCCGCTGCCAGCGTGGATCGTCGCGATCAAATCCGCACTTGAAGTCGCAGGCGACGGGCGTCAAACGCCCCTTGTCGTCCGCACGCAGTCGAATCGGGTTGAGCTCCAGGGTCGTCAGGCCGAAGTTGTGATAAAGCTCCCAGAGCTTGGGCAGGCTTTGTACCAGGGGCGAAATCAGCTCCCTCGGCGCCTTGAGATCAGAGAGCGCGTTGGCGACCACGAAGGCTTTCAAGCCCGTCAATGGATCGAAGGGGATCTGGGCGACACGCGCACGATCGAGCTCCTCGATATCCACGCCCCCGTGGTGAGTCAATGTCATGGTTGGCGCCCGGAACTGAGTGGCGTCGGTGATGGAGAAATAGACCTCGTGCTCTGAAGGAACGGCGCCTTCGAAGGTCACGCCATTGGCCTTGGCGCATTGATTGCCCTGCCGATGCTCGACAAAATACAGACGCTCTTTCTCCGCCAGGGCGCTCTTCAGGTCGGTGGCGCGCCCGATGAGTCCCGCCTTGCCCTTCTTGCCGACGCCTCCCTTGAACACCGGCTTGATGAATATCGAGCCGTGTCGCTCGATCAGTGCCTTGATCTGCTCTTCCCCGGCATCGGGGCCCAGTACCTCCGAAGCGGGAAAGCCCACGAACTGCAGGAGCCTAGATCCATATAACATTCCGGTGATTTGCATTGACCTGCCGCAGTGTGGCGGCGGATATGCCGCACCAACTATTCATGCGTGGCCCCGGTATACGCACGGACTCTGAATGCTGGCTGAAATGAACCTGAAGGTTTGTTTATGCGGCGTCTGGAAGCGGGTGCGGCGCGGCGCCCGGCGCCTTTAAAGGGCCTGCGCCCCCGGTTAGTGAGCACAGATCTTTCCGCCGGCAGGGCCTGCGCGACAAAGTCGATGGAGGCCGCAACCGCTATGAATGCCAGTATTCTCATTGACTTACTTTCATCGCTGCCCGGATGTCCTATCTACGCGAGGACTCTGGCTCGATACTGATCCAGACTGACCGCTGACCCAGCCGGCCCTGGAAAGGCGCGCCAGCACTGCCCGCACGCGACTGATGCCGGCAAAGGGTGTATAATCCGACGCATGGACAGCGTGCCCGCCTCGTCCTCATCCTCCGTCCCGTCCGCCCAGGATTTTCAGGGCAACATCGAGCGCTTCAGCGGTTTCGCGCGCGACTACGACCATTACCGGCCGGAGCCGCCGCACGACCTGTCGCGCCTGCTGGCCGCTTACGGCGGCTTCGACGCCCTCTCGTTGGTCATCGACCTGGGCAGCGGCACTGGCCTGTCCACACGCTACTGGGCCGACAAGTCGGAACAGGTCATCGGCGTCGAGCCTTCCTCCGACATGCGCTCGGAGGCGCTGGCGGAAGGCGGCCCGGACAACGTGACTTACCGGGAGGGCTTCGCGCACGAGACTGGCCTGCCTGATCATTGCGCCGAGATCGTCTGCTGCTCACAGGCCCTGCACTGGATGGTGCCGCAGCCGACCTTCATTGAAGCCGCGCGCCTGCTCAAGCCCGGAGGCGTGTTTGCCTGCTGTGACTATGACTGGCCGCCTCTGAGCGGGAGTTGGCAGGCCGATTTGGCTTTCGAGGAGTGCCTCGGCCGATTGGACCTGCTCGAGCAGGAACTCGGTCTGGCGCAGCGATTGCAGCGCTGGGACAAGAGCGGGCACCTGGCACGCATGAGAGCCAGTGGCTGCTTTCGCGATGCCCGCGAGGCGCTGTTGCACCATGGCGATCAAGGCAACGCCGAGCGCCTGGTCGGGCTGCTGCTGAGCCAGGGCAGCACGATGAATCTGCTCAAGAGCGGCCAGTCGGAGGAACAACTCGGCATCAGCGAGCTGCGCCAGATCGCCGAGCAAACGCTGGGCGCGCTCCCAGTGCCGTGGCTGTGGAGCGCGCGGGTCCGCATGGGAGTGGTCTAGCATCGAGGCGGACCCCAGGCCTACCGCTACGCTGCGGGCGCGCGGCGCTCTGGAGATGGAGCACTAGCAGCGTCGGCAGGACGAGACTAATGGTGGGTCGGGTGGGGCTCGAACCCACGACCAACGCCTTAAAAGGGCGCTGCTCTACCGACTGAGCTACCGACCCGCACCGTACACTCAAGGGGGCGGCATCATACCGAAGGGACGCCGGCGCGCACCAGCAGAGCGGAAGGCTCAGGCGTAGCGCGTCGGATCAGGCACCCCCGCGGCCGCGAAGCCCTCGCGCCGCAGCCGGCAGGAATCGCAGCGGCCGCAGGCCAGGCCCTGCGCGTCGGCCTGATAGCAGGAAACCGTCAATCGAAAGTCGACACGAAGGCGCCGCCCCTCGCGAATGATCTGTGCCTTGCTCCAGTGGATGAGCGGCGCGTGTATTTCCAGCGCCCGTCCTTCCACGCCCGCCCGGGTGGCCAGTCGCGCGAGCTCGTGGAACGCGGCGATGAATTCCGGGCGGCAATCGGGATAACCCGAATAGTCGATGGCATTGACGCCGATGACCAGGTGTCCGGCGCCGAGGACCTCCGCCCAGGCCAGCGCGAGCGAGAGGAGTACGGTGTTCCGTGCCGGCACATAGGTGACCGGAATTCCAGCCCCGCCCTGCTCCGGCACGGCGATCGAGGAATCGGTCAGCGCCGAGCCGCCGAGCGATCCGAGATCGACGTGGATGATCCGATGCTCGCGTACGCCCAGCGAGCGCGCCACGAGCGCCGCGGCGGCCAGCTCGGCGCCATGCCGCTGGCCGTAGGCCACCGAGAGTGCATGGCAGTCGAAACCCCGCTCCTGCGCCAAAGCCAGTGCGGTGGCTGAATCCAGTCCCCCGGACAGCAGCACCACGGCACGCTCAGCGGCCACGCTCTTCGCCCCACAGCAATTTGTGCAGCTGGATCTGGAACCGTACGGGCAGATGGTCGGCGAGGATCCAATCAGCCAGCTCGCGCGGCGTGAGCTGGCCGTAGCTCGGCGAGAACAATACGCCGCAGTCCCTGCCCAGTCCGAGCTCAGTGAGCTTGGCCCGGCTCCACTCGTAGTCCGCGCGCGAGGTAATCACGAACTTGATCTGATCGTGGCCGCGCAGCTGCTGGAGCTGGGGATAGAGATTACGGGACTCTTCCCCGGAACCGGGCGTCTTCACGTCGACTACCCGCGCCACGCGTGCGTCCACGTCGTCGACGGGCAGCGCACCGCTCGTCTCGAGGGAGACACGGTATCCCTGCTCGCACAAGGCGTGTAGCAGCGCGACGCAGTCGCGTTGCGCGAGTGGCTCGCCTCCCGTCACGCACACGTCGTGAGCGCGCAGCTCCGCCACGCGCTCGAGGATCTGCGGCAGGCTCCACCATTCCCCACCGTGAAAGGCGTAGGCGGTATCACAATAACCGCAGCGCAGCGGGCACCCGGTGAGCCGCACGAACACGGTGGGCATGCCGGTAAACTGCGCCTCACCCTGCAGTGAGTGAAAGATCTCGCTGATCTTGAGCCGGACCGCGGAACTCAACGCGCCTCCGGCGGGAGCCTTTGCAGGCGCTCCTGCGCGAGACGGGCCGCATCGGACCCGGGAAAGCGCTGCACGACACTCTTGAGCGTCTCGCGCGCATCCGCCAGATGCTTCTGCTCGAACTGCGTGTAGCCGAGTTTCAGCAAGGCGTCAGGCGCTTTGCGCGAGCTCGGCCAGTGCTCACCGACCGCGCGGAAAGCCTGGGCCGCGCGTTCGTAATCACGCGTGACGTAATAGGCCTCACCGATCCAGTACTGGGCATTATCGAGCAGCGCGCTCGCCGGGAAGTCGGACATGAACGCCTGAAAGGACTTCGCGGCCTCGCCATAATTGCCGCCCTTGAGCGTCTCGAAAGCGCGATCGTAGGCGGCCTGGTCATCAGCGGATTTGCCGGCACCGGCGGGCACGCCCGCGGGGACGCCTGCGGGCGGCGGTCCCGCAGCGCCGGCGTCGGCGCCCGCCGCCGCTGCAGCGTTCAGCTTGCCCTCGAGGGCGGCGATGCGCTTGTCCAGGTCCGCATAAAGATCGCGTTGCTGCTTGCGCGCGCTCTCGCTGCCATTCTGCAGGACCTCGAGGTCGCCGCGCTGCTCGCGCAGCTGCGCCTCGAGGGTATCGAGCCGCCTCGACAGGTCGACCAGGCTCTGATTGCTGACCACTCGCTCCACACCACCGAGCCGCGTGTCGATGTCATTGAGCTTGATCTGCACCGGATCCTCGGCCGGATTGGTGGCGCAGGCCGACAGCAGCAGGCCGAGTGGAACGAGGGCGAAGGAGGTTTTCATGGCAGCTCAGTTGAGGTAGATGAACTCGACGCGACGGTTCTTGGCCCAGTCCTCTTCGGTCTGACCGGTCGCGACGGGCCGCTCTTCGCCATAGCTGACCGTGGCAATCTGGCTCTCGGCGACGCCCTGCAGCAACAGGGCGCGCCGTACATTCTGCGCGCGGCGTTCGCCCAGGCCGATGTTGTATTCCGGGGAGCCGCGCTCGTCGGTATGACCCTCGAGCCTGACGTGAATGCTCGCATTGGCCGCGATCGCACGCGCGTGTGCGGCGATCAGCGGCACGAATTCCGGCCGGATCTCGCTGCTGTCGAAATCAAAGTACACCAGCCGGCCTACACCGGCAGGCGCCGAGACGCCGCTACCGGCCATGGCCCCCTCGGAACCTGCACCGCCCGGTGCGCCACCGCCAGCCTCAGTGCCGGTCGACGTGCCGCCGCCCGCGCTCGCTGCGGGCGCCGGCGCCTTGACCGCGCTCTTGCCCGCGCAGCCGCCCAGTGCCAGCAGCATCGTACCCGCGATCGCCACCATGAGATTTCTGTGCATGACACCATTCTCCAGTTAAATCTTCACGGACCCGCGAACGGGCCCCAGACCGGTTCGCGCACGTCGGCGCGCTCTGCCTTCAGTCGCTGCGAGACCAGGCCATCCACCGCCACCGTCGCCAGCGTGCCGTGCCCGGCCTCGCGGCCCGCGTAGATCAGGCTCATGCCGTTGGGCGCAAAACTCGGCGATTCATCCAGAGTGCCATGCGTCAGCACACGCACCGTACCGCTGGCGAGATCCTGGAGCCCGATGCGAAAGTCTGAACCCTCGCGCGACACAAAGGCCAGCGACCGGCCATCCGGCGACAGGCGCGGGCGGGCATTATAGGAGGATCCGAACGTCAGGCGCTGTACGCGCTGATGGGCGGCCACATCGGTCATGTAGATCTGCGGTCCTCCCGAGCGGTCGGAGGTGAAGTAAATCTGGGAGCCGTCCCTGCTCCATTCCGGTTCCGTGTCGATGGCCGGATCATTGGTGATGGGCGTGAGTGCCTGGGTCGCCAGGTCGAGCACGTAGATGTCGAGATTGCCACCCGAACCGGACAGCGTCAGTGCGAGCCGGCGGCCGTCCGGCGACCAGGCGGGAGCGCCGTTCACGCCCGCACGCGCCGAGACTACGCGTCGTTCCCCACTCCGCAGCTCCTGCACCACGATTGAGGCGACCCGGTTCTCGAACGACACGTAGGCGAGCCACCGGCCATCGCCTGACCAGGCGGGCGACATGATCGGCTGGTGCGAATCGAGCACGATCTGCGGATTCTCGCCGTCCGCGTCCGCCACGAAAAGCTGGAAATGCTGCGCCGGCGGGGCACCGTCGACCGCGACATAGGCGATGCGCGTGGCAAAGGCGCCGCGCGCGCCGACGATTTTCTCGTAGACGAAGTCGCTGATCGGATGCCCGGCAGCGCGCGGATTTCCACGATTCACAGGCACGTGCCGGCTGCCGAGCGCCTGCCCGGTCAGCGCGTTGACCAGCTCGCAGTCCAGATCGGCGTGCGTCGGATCGGTTGCGCTGACCCGGCCGACCAGCACGTAGTCCTCACCGTCGGCGTGCCAATCGGCGGCCACGACTTCCGCGGCGC
>DASWFL010000155.1:0-13711 GCA_036394255.1 Steroidobacteraceae bacterium | reverse complement strand
CCGTGCCCGGTACGGCGTCGGTCGTTGCGGCGAGCGCCTCGGTCACAAAAAAGGGGTTACCGCCGGTAATGCCGTGCAGGCCCTTCGTAGCTTGGCCCGCCTGACGGGCGAGCTCGGCGACGGCCAGCTCGGAGAGCGGTGAAAGCGTCATACGCTGGGTGCTTGCGCGTGGCAGATCGCCGATGACCAGCCGGAGCGGGTGCCGTGGGCCCACTTCGTCGTCTCGATAGGTCACGGCCAGCATGGCGCGCGTGCGGCTGATGCGGCGGCCCAGGAACTTGAGCAGGTCGAGCGTAGCCTCGTCCGCCCAATGCAGATCCTCGAATACCACCAGGGTTTCTGTCCGCTCCAGCTCATCGAGCGCGGCCGCGAACATCTCATTCCGGCTGGCGCCGTTCGTGATGGCGGCCAGCAGGGCACCCTGCGTCTGGCGTGCGATGTCGTGGAGTGGTGCCAGTGGCCGCGGCGTGAACAGCGCGTCGCACGCCCCCCACAAGACCCGCGTGTCGGGCAATTGCCGGATGAATTCCTGCAGCAGGGCCGTCTTGCCGATGCCGGCCTCACCGCCCACGAGTACCACGCAGCCACCGAGTTTCCTCGCCGCGTCGAGCCATTCAGCCAGATCGGCGAATGATCGCTCCCGCTCGAGCAACTCCATTCAAGGAATCCCTGGACCTTCTCGAGTCCTCCCTGGCCTGAGTGCTAGGTCTGCTGCATGAAGACGCGCGCGGCCTTCTTGGCCTTCTTCGCGGCGCGCTTTTCGTCCAGCGTCTTGGCCGGCTTCTTCTTTTCCTGCTTCTTCTGGTTCATTCCCTTGCTCATGGCGGTACTCCAAAGTGGCTCCCGGGCGGGCGCTGAATACTGTACGCCAAAAGCCGGGGTAAGTATTTTCCGTCATGGTTGCGGCCGGCATGACCGGCTAAATTCGCTCCCGGAACGTCCATGGGAATGCCGGACAGCAGCCGGCCAGGAGTGGGGCGATGAATTCATCCACGGCTCTGCAGGTCACCAGCGGCAACAATTCGCTGTACCTGCTGGCCTGGTTCAACGACGGGAGGCGCCATCCATGAAGAGCACGATTGTCATCATCGGTGCGGCCCTGCTGCTCCTGGGCGTGCGGCGCAGCCCGGCCGACGAAGTCAGCGTCGCAGCGCAGAGCGCCGCACAGCGCGCCGCCCTTACCACCTGCGCGACCTGTCACGGACCGCAGGGGCGCAGCATGGTGTCGACGTTCCCTACGCTGGCAGGACAGCACCGCTCCTATTTGGTTGCGCAGCTCAAGGCCTTCAAGGCGCAGACGCGCGGTGATCCGGATGCGCTGGGCTATATGTGGGGCATGGCCGCTCCGCTCGATGACCAGATGATCGAAGCGCTGTCGGCCTACTACAGTGCGCAGGCGCCGGGCCATGGGCGCACGGGCGATGCAGCCGAGATCGCGCGCGGCGCGGATATCTATGCCAACGGCGTCGCCGCGGAGGGCATACCGCCCTGCATAGCCTGTCATGGCCCCGGGGCCGCGGGCACCGATCAATTTCCGCGGCTCGCCGGCCAGCACGCGCCGTACCTGCTGAAGCAGCTGCGCTCCTTCCAGAACAACCTGCGCAACGTCGCCGTGATGCACGGGGTGGCGAAGGAACTGCAGGCCAAGGAAATGAGCGCGGTAGCGGCCTACCTGGAGTCACTCGGCGGCGCTTGATCCGGCTCGCGCCGCGCGGTTTACTACGCGGCATGAGTGAAGAATTCGAGGTGCAGGGCCAGCACGACCACGCGGTAGAACATGCCGCGCACGCCGATTCCATGGGGCGCAACGTCGCCATGTTCACGGCCGTCATGGCCACCATCGGCGCCATCATCAGCTACCAGAATTCCGGCAGCGAGTCCCTCGGCCTGGAACTCAAGAATGAGGCGATACTCAACAAGGCGGCGGCCTCCGATCAGTGGGCCTATTACCAGGCCAAGGGCATCAAGGAAATCGTGGTGGCGCATGCGCCAGCGGCCAACGAGGCCGAGCGCGCGGCGTTGGCCACCGAAGCCAGGCGCTATGCGGACGAGAAGGCGGACATACAGAAGTCAGCCCGGGCCTTCGATGCCAGGGCACAGGCGGCCGACGCGGCCAGCGCTCGTGCCTTCGAGCCGCACCACCATTTGGCACAATCATTGGCGCTGGTGCAGGTGGCGATCGCCCTCGCGGCGCTCACCGTCCTCACGCGACAGCGCTGGCTGCTGGGGTTTTCCGGGCTGTGTGCTGCCGCCGGCATCGGCTTCTGGATCGCCGCCTGGCTGTGATTCAGGGCCGGCCCGGCCGGGAACCCTTCAGCGGCAGCGCGAGCAGTGCCGCCACGATCTCGCCCAGCAGTTCGCGCAGGGGCGCCGCCCGGGCCGGCTCATAGCTCGTCCCGCTCTCGTCCATATAGGCGCTCTGGGCGAGCTCGATCTGCACCGCGTGGACGCCGAATGCCGGTCGCCCGTAATAACGGGTGATGTAGCCGCCGGTGAAGCGCCCGTTGTAGACCCGCGACCAGCGCGTCTGGCTGTCGATCCGGGCGCTCAACGCTTCCGCGAGCGCAGGGGTACAGGCGCTTCCCTGGTTGGTGCCCACGTTGATATGCGGCAGCCGGCCCTCGAACAGCCGTGGCACGACGCTCCGAATCGAATGCGCATCCAGCAGCAGCGCGTAGCCGAAACGATCGCGGGTCCGCGTGAGCAGGGTACTCAGCGCAGCGTGGTACGGCAGCCAGTACTGCTCGCGGCGCTGCTCGATCTCCGCGGCGTCGAGTGCCCCATCGCCGGCCAGGTAGAGCGGCTCGCCGGCAAAGCTCCTCGTCGGACACAGGCCGGTCTTGGGCGCCGCGCTGTAGAGTGCGGCATCGTCTGGCGGGCGGTTCAGGTCGATCAGATAACGCGAGTACTGCGCAACGAGCATCGTGGCGCCGAGCGCGGGCGCGAAGTCGTAGAGCGCGGCGACGTGCCAGTCGGTGTCGGGCAGCGTGAGCGCCAACGGCGTAAGTCGCGCTGCCAGTTCCTCAGGGAGCGCGGTACCGGCGTGCGGTACGCTGATGATCAGCGGTGTGCTGCCCGTCACCTCAATGTGAGTGGCGGCATCCGTTCCGGCTAGGATCATCGGGAGCTTATCCGGCCGCGGCGCTGCTGCCGTCAGTGAGTCCGGGCGCCAGCTGCCGGCGCAATGCTCCGGTGGTGATGAGGGTACGCGCCGCGGCGATGTCCGGCGCGAAGAAACGATCGCGTTCGAGCCGCGGCACCTGCTGGCGCACCAGGCGCAGTACAGCTTCGAGCGGGCGCGAGCTGCGCAGCGGGCGATGGCACTCCAGGCCCTGCGCGGCCGCGAGCAGTTCGATGGCGACGATGCCGGCGGCATTGTCTGCCATGCTCAGCAGACGGCGCGCCGCATAGGTGGCCATCGACACGTGGTCTTCCTGGTTGGCCGAGGTCGGAATGCTGTCGACGCTGGCCGGATGCGCGAGCGCCTTGTTCTCGGCGGCCAGTGCCGCGGCGGTGACCTGCGCCACCATGAAGCCGGAATTCAGGCCGCTGTGGGCGACCAGGTAGGCGGGCAGCCCGCTCATCTTCGTATCGACGAGCAGCGCGATGCGCCGTTCCGCGATCGAGCCGATCTCGGCGACGGCGAGCGCCAGCTGATCGGCCGCGAAGGCGACCGGCTCGGCGTGAAAATTGCCGCCGGAGAGCACCTCCCGCTCGCGCGCGAAGACCAGGGGATTGTCGGTGACCGCGTTGGCTTCGCGCAGCAGCGTGTCGCCGGCGGTGCGCAGCAGGTCCAGGCACGCACCCATGACCTGCGGCTGGCAGCGCAGCGAGTAGGGATCCTGCACGCGGGAACAGTCCAGGTGCGAAGCGCGCACCTTGCTGCCCGCGAGGAGCCTGCGCAGCTGCGCCGCCACCTCGATCTGGCCCTGCTGGCGGCGGATCTGGTGTATGCGCGGATCGAAAGGCGTATCGCTACCCTTGAGTGCATCGACCGACATCGCGCCGCTGAGCAGCGCGGCGGCGAAGACGTTCTCGATGGCGAACAGGCCCGCGAGCGCCAATGCCGTGGACACCTGCGTACCGTTGAGCAGCGCGAGACCCTCCTTCGCGGCGAGCTTCAGCGGCTCCAGGCCGGCGATCTTCAGGCCCCGCTGCGCGGTCATGACGCGACCCCGGTGACGCACCTGGCCGACCCCGAGCAGCACGGCCGACAGGTGGGCGAGTGGCGCCAGATCGCCCGAGGCGCCGACCGAGCCCTGGCCGGGGATGAGTGGATAGACGCCGGTGCGCAGGAGCGCTTGCAGCGCCTGCAGTGTCTGCGGCCGGACGCCGGAATAGCCCTGCGCGAGGCTGGCGATCTTCAGCACCAGGACCAGGCGCACGACCTCATCGCTCAACGGGGCGCCGGTACCCGCCGCGTGCGAGAGCACGAGATTGTGCTGGAGCTGTTCGAGATCGGCGGCGGAAATGCGCTCGCTGGCCAGCGAGCCGAAGCCGGTGTTGACGCCATAGGCGACCTGGCCGCGCGTGATGAGCCGCTCGATGAGCGCGCGCGCGCGCCGTACGCGCAGCAGGTCGGCGCGGCTGAGTCGCAGGGTCATTGGTGCCGCCAGCGCGCGGCGCAGCGCCGGCAGGGTGAGGCCGCCTGCGATCAAGCCTGTGTGCCGCGTCGCGCGGCTCATCGCCGCGCCGCCCCGGTCAGCATCGGCAGGTTCAGGTCGTGCTCACGCGCGCACTGCAGCGCCAGCTCGTAGCCGGCGTCGGCGTGGCGCATCACGCCGCTCGCCGGGTCGTTCCACAGCACCCGCTCGATGCGGCGCGCGGCCGCTGGGGTGCCATCGCAGACGATCACGAGGCCCGCGTGCTGCGCGTAACCCATGCCCACGCCGCCGCCGTGATGAATCGAAACCCAGGTCGCGCCGCTGGCGGTGTTCAGCAGGGCATTGAGCAGGGGCCAGTCGGAAACGGCATCGGAGCCGTCGCGCATCGCTTCAGTCTCGCGATTGGGGCTGGCGACCGAGCCGGAGTCGAGATGGTCACGGCCGATCACGACGGGTGCGCTCAGCTCGCCGCTGGCCACCATTTCGTTGAAGGCCAGCCCGAGCCGATGCCGGTCGCCCAGGCCCACCCAGCATATGCGCGCCGGCAGCCCCTGGAACTGGATGCGCCTGGCGGCCATGTCGAGCCAGTGGTGCAGGTGCGGATCGTCCGGAATGAGCTCGCGCACCTTCTGGTCGGTGCGGAAGATGTCCTGCGGATCGCCCGAGAGTGCCACCCAGCGAAACGGGCCGACGCCGCGGCAGAACAGCGGCCGGATATACTCCGGCACGAAGCCGGGTATGTCGAAGGCATCTTTGACGCCCTGTTCCAGGGCGACCTGGCGGATGTTGTTGCCGTAATCGAAGGTCGGAATTCCGCGCCGCCTGAATTCCAGCATGGCGCGCACGTGCGTGGCCATCGAGGCGTTCGCCGCGGCAGTGACGCGGGCCGGCTCGCTCGCCTGCAGCGCCTCCCACTGCGCCACGCTCCATCCCGCCGGCAGATAGCCGTGCACCGGATCATGCGCGGAGGTCTGGTCGGTCACCGCGTCGGGCTTGACGCCGCGCCTTGCCAGTTCCGGCAGGAGTTCGGCGGCGTTGCCGCACAGCCCGATGGAGCGCGCTTCGCCGCGCGCCGCCACGGCAGCGATCCGCGCCAGTGCTGCATCGAGCGTCGCGGCCTGCTCGTCGAGGTAGCCGGTCGCCAGCCGCTTGTCGATGCGCGATTGCCGGCATTCGATCGCCAGCATCGAAGCGCCGGCCATGGTCGCCGCGAGCGGCTGGGCGCCGCCCATGCCGCCGAGCCCGGCCGTCAGGAACCAGCGGCCCCGCAGATTTCCGCCGAAATGCCGGCGGCCCAGTTCCACGAAGGTTTCGTAGGTGCCCTGGACGATGCCCTGCGAGCCGATGTAGATCCAGGACCCGGCCGTCATCTGGCCGAACATCATCAGTCCGCGCCGGTCGAGCTCGTTGAAGTGTTCCCAGGTGGCCCAGTGCGGTACCAGGTTGGAATTCGCGATCAGTACGCGCGGCGCGTCGGTGTGCGTGCGAAACACGCCCACCGGGCGACCCGACTGGACCAGCAGGGTCTCATCGTCGCCCAGCCGCCGCAGCGTGGCGACGATGGCATCGAAGCAGTCCCAGTTGCGCGCTGCCTTGCCGATGCCGCCGTACACCACCAGATCCTCGGGGCGCTCCGCCACTTCCGGATCCAGGTTGTTCATGATCATGCGCAGTGGTGCTTCCGTCAGCCAGGAGCGGGCGCTGATGGTGGAGCCGCGGGGTGCGCGGATGACGCGATTCGTCCTGGTGCGCGGTGATTCCGGCGACTTGACCTCAGCCATGGTGCAACCCCTCGCGAATGATGGCCCGCAGGCGTCCTAATGTCTCACGATAGCGCGCCTCGATGGCGGCCTCATGGGCGTGCACGCCGTCGCGGATCACCCAGCGCCCACCCACCATCACCTGCTGGGCGCGCGGCGCGGGAGCGTCGAACACCAGCGTGCTGAGGAAATCGGCCGGCTCCTGCAGCGCCCAGTCTCCCGCATCCCCGTCGTAGCTGACGAAATCGGCGCGCTGCGGCGCGGCGGCTCCGGACGGCACGGCGGCTGCAGACGGTGCAGCGGTGCCGGAAGGGGCGGCCTGGCCGACGGCGCGCGGCCCGCCGGCCGCCGCCAACTGATAGAGACGGTCGGCGACCGCGGGCGCCTGTGCCGTCGCCAGCACATTGCGGCGTCCGCGCGCCAGGCGCTGCGACCATTCCAGCTGGCGCAGCTCGCCCAGCGCGCTGCGTGCAATGTTGCTGTCGGAGCCGATGGCCAGGTGGCCACCGGCCGCCAGATACGGTTCGATAGCGGGGCACCCGTCGCCCAGATCGGCCTCGGTCGTGGGGCAGAGCACGAGAGTCGCCCGCGAGGCGCACAGTTGTGCCAGTTCGGCCTCGGTGGCGTGCGTGCCATGAACCAGCGCCCAGCGCGCCGACAGCAGCCCACGCGAGGCCAGCAGTGCCACCGGCGGCAGCCCGTGCTGGCGCACGCAGGCGGCGACTTCGGCAGGCTGTTCGGCCACGTGGATGTGCAGGCAGCGGCAAAGCGGGTCGTCCTCGAGCGATTGCGCCACGCTGGTGGCGACATCGATGTCGACGGCACGCAGGCTGTGGAACGCCACGCCCAGTCCGATCGGGCCGTCGGCCGGGTAGCGGCTGCGCAGCTCCTGCCAGTCCTCGAGAAACCGTTCAGTGCTCCGCACGAAGGGGAGCTGGCCGGGACGCGGCGGCGCGCCGCCAAAATCGGCATGCTGGTACAGCGTGGGCAGCAGCGTGAGCCCGATGCCGGTATGCCCTGCCGCCGCCGCGATGGCCCGATCGGCGTTCGGCTCGCGCGCCACGCCGAGGCGATGCAGGTAGAGAAACTCGGCGACCTGTGTATAGCCGCCGCGCAGCAGTTCGAGATAGCAGCGGGCGCTGATCGCTTCGAGATCATCGCACTGCAGCCGGCCCGCGAGTGCATACATCGTCTCGCGCCAGCTCCAGAAATCCTCGCGCTGGCTCGCCGCGCGTTGCGTCCAGGGTCCGAGCGCACGCTGGAAGGCGTGGCAATGGGCATCGACAATTCCCGGCAGCGTGAGCCCGCCGATGAACGGCGCGCCGCGGCGCCGCCCGTCGCTCAGCCCGATGCAGTGTCCGGCTCTGTCGATGCTGAGCGTGGCATCGCGCAGCCAACGGCCTTGCCACCACAGGTTGGCAAAACTGACCGCGCTCGGCGCTGTGCCTTCGGCCTGCATCGACGCGATCTTAGCATCGGCTTGGCGTTGACGGCGCGAGGCGGGTAATCTCGTGTCCATGCCGGCACGCCTGTATCTCAACGCGCGGATCTGGTCCGCCGTGGCCGGGCCGCGCGCTGCGCCCTCCAGCTCCCTGCCGGCAACGGACGCCATCGCCGAGCGTGACGGCAGGATCGCCGCGATCGGACCGGCTGCGCTGCTGCAGCGCCAGTATCCCGGGGCTGAAGAGATCGACCTCGGCGGGCGGCTCGTGACGCCAGGCCTGATCGATTGCCACACGCACATCGTGCACGCCGGTAACCGTGCGGGGGAAATCGAGCGGCGCCTGGCGGGGGAATCCTACGAAAGCATTGCCCGCGGCGGCGGTGGCATTCTCTCCACGGTGGCCGCGACGCGCGCCGCAACCGAGCAGGAGCTGATCGACTCCGCGCTGCCGAGGGTGGATGCGCTGTTGGCCGAGGGCGTGACGTCGCTCGAGATCAAGTCCGGCTACGGCCTCGAGCTCGAGACGGAGCTGCGCATGCTGCGGGCGGCGCGCGCCATCGGCCAGGCCCGCCGCCTGTCCGTGGTCACGACCTACCTCGGCGCGCATGCCCTGCCCGTGGAGTACGCGGGACAGGCGGCCGGCTACGTGGAGCGATTGTGCCAGGAGTGGATTCCGGCGGTGGCCGCCAGCGGCGCGGCCGATGCCTTCGATGCCTACGGCGAGCATCTGGCCTTTACGCCGGCTCAGGTGAGTGAGGCTTTCGCGGCTGCGCGTGCCCACGGCCTGCCGCTGAAACTGCACGCGGACCAGTTGTCGAACCAGCAGGGTGCCGCGCTGGCCGCGCGCCATGGCGCGCTGTCCGCTGATCATCTGGAATATACCGATGAGGCGGGGGTTGCGGCCCTGGCCGCAGCCGGCACGGTGGCGGTGCTGCTGCCCGGCGCGTACTACTTCCTGCGTGAGCGCCGGCGTCCGCCTGTCGAGACCCTGCGGCGACTGCGCGTGCCGATGGCCCTCGCCACCGACTGCAATCCGGGCACCTCGCCGCTGACTTCGCTGCTGCTGGCCATGAATCTCGCCGCGCTGGAGTTCGGCCTGAGCGCCAGCGAGTGCCTGCACGGCGTCACGCGCGAGGCGGCGCGGGCGCTGGGACGCACGCAGGGCAGCGGCAGCATCGAGACCGGAAAGTGGTGTGACCTGGCCGTCTGGAACGTGACCGACCCGGCCGAGCTGGTGTACAACCTCGGGGCTCGCCCGCTCCATGGCCGCGTCTGGCACGGACAGCTGGACGCATGAGCGCGACAGCGGGGAGCGAGCGGCGCATTGCGCACCTGGACATGGATGCGTTCTACGCCTCCGTCGAGCTGCTGCGCTATCCGCAGCTTGCCGGCCAGCCGGTGGTGATAGGCGGGCGCCGCAGCGGTGGCGGAGGACATGCCACCGCGGGATTCGAGCGGCTGGCCGATTACCAGGGCCGCGGAGTCGTGACGACCGCGACCTACGCCGCGCGCGAGTTCGGCGTGCATTCGGGCATGGCCCTGATGCACGCGGCGCGCCTGTGTCCGCAGGCCGTGCTGCTGCCGGCCGACTTCGAGCAGTACCGGCACTACTCGCGCCTGTTCAAGGCGGCGGTGACGGCGCTCGCGCCGCGCATGGAAGATCGCGGCATCGACGAGGTGTACATCGATTTCGACGCCACGCCCGGCGGCACCGAGGAGGGGGGGCGCTCGCTCGCCGGCCAGATCCAGCAGGCCGTGCGCGCCAGCACCGGCCTGAGCTGCTCGATCGGAGTGGCGCCCAACAAGCTGCTGGCGAAGATGGCCAGCGAACTGCACAAGCCCAACGGCATCACTGTCCTTTACGCCAGCGATCTGGCGGAGCGCATCTGGCCGCTGCCCTGCCGCAGGATCAATGGTGTGGGCCCCAAGGCCGGCGAGCGCCTGGAGCAGCTCGGCATCCGCACCATCGGCGAGCTGGCGCAGTGCGAGCGCGAGTGGCTGGTCGGGCATTTCGGCCAGCATCACGGCGGCTGGCTGCACGAGGCCGCCTGGGGGCGCGATGAGCGCGATATCGTCACCAGCAGCGAGCCGGTGTCGATGAGCTGCGAGACGACCTTCGATCGCGACCTGCATGCCGTGCGCGATCGCGCCGAACTGGGCGCGGTATTCACCTCGCTGTGCGAGCGGCTGGCCGCCGACCTGCAGCGCCACGGCTACGCCGGACGCACCGTCGCCATCAAGCTGCGCTACGACAATTTCCGCTCGGTCACGCGCGCCCGGACCCTCGATTTTCACACGGCCGACGCGGTGGTCATCCGCCGCATCGCGGGCCTGTGCCTGAAGCGCGCCCCGCTCGAGCGGCGCCTGCGGCTGCTCGGAGTACGGGTCGGCGGTCTCGTCACCGCCGAGCTGGCGCGTATGCCCGCGCCGCAGGCCCCCGATTCACTCGAGTTATTCTGACGCGACTCGCGGCCGCGCCAGCCGGCGTTGCACGATCAGGAAAAATAGCGGCGCGAAGAAGACGCCGAACACGGTAGCGGCGAGCATGCCACCGAACACGCCCGTGCCGATGGCGATGCGACCGGCGGCGCCGGCGCCGCGGCTGAGCACCAGTGGCATCACTCCGAGCATGAAAGACAGTGAGGTCATCAGTATCGGCCGCAGGCGGATCCGCACCGCCTGCAGCACCGCCGCGACCAGGTCCGCCCCGGCCTCATGCAGGTTGCGGGCGAATTCGACGATCAGGATGGCGTTCTTCGCCGACAGGCCGACCGTCGTCAGCAATCCCACTTGGAAATACACATCGTTCGACAGTCCGCGGCTCCAGGCCGCCAGGAGTGCGCCGATGACCCCGAGCGGCACGATAAGCATCACCGAGAAGGGCAGCGACCAGCTCTCGTAGAGCGCCGCGAGGCACAGGAACACGAACAGGACCGAGATCGCGTACAGGGCTGGTGCCTGGGAGCCGGAGAGTTTTTCCTGGTACGACAGGCCGGACCATTCGTAGCCGACGCCGTTGGGCAGCTTGGCCACGAGCTGTTCGATCGCCCGCAGCGCGGTGCCGGAGCTGACCCGTTCGGCCGGCTCACCCACGATCTCGATGGACGAGGCGCCGTTGTAGCGCTCCAGGCTCCGCGTGCTCATGGTCCAGCTGCCGGACGCGAACGCCGACATGGGCACCATTTCGCCCTTCGAGTTGCGCACGAACCAGTTGCCGATGTCCGTTGGCTGCATGCGGTAGGCCGCGTCGGACTGGATGTAGACCTTCTTCACGCGACCCCGGTCGATGAAGTCGTTGACGTAGTTGCCGCCGACGGCGCTGCTGAGGGTGTCGTTGATGTCGGCGATGGACAGGCCCAATGCACTCGCCTTGGCCCGATCAACCTCCAGATGAAATTCCGTCTGGTCCGCCAGGCTATTGATGCGCACTCGCGCCACGCGTGGGTCCCGTGCGGCCAGCTCGAGCAGCTGGTCGCGCGCGTTCATCAGGACCTCGCGGCCGACGCCACCGGCGTCCTCGAGCTGCAGGTCGAAGCCGCTGGAGGTGCCGAGGCCCCGGATGATCGGCGGCCCCTGCACGAAGACGCTGGCGTCGCGGATCGCGCCGGCCGAGCCCATCGCGCGCTTCGCGACCATGGAGGCCGCCTTGCCCGCCGCCCGCCGCTCGCTCCAGTCGCGCAGGCGCACGAAGGTCATGCCGGCATTCTGGCCGTTGCCGATGAAATTGCGGCCGGCCACCGACAGGACCGCCTCGACCGAGTCGCGGTCGGCGCGGATCAGCTGCTCGAGCTGGCGCTGGACCTCGACGGTGCGCTCGAGCGTGGCACCGGCGGGCAGCTGGATCAGCGCAAACAGCGCGCCCTGGTCCTCCTCGGGCAGGAACGCGGTCGGCAGCTTCGCATACAGCAGCGCGAGCAGCCCAAGCAGCGCCAAGTACACGAGCACGCCGCGGTTCTCGTACGGCAGGAGCCTGCGCACACTCGCCTGATACCGCAGGCTGAGACGGGCGAAGCCGCGCTCGAAGCTCGCCAGCGGTCCACTGGCGTGGGCCGTGCCGATATCGGCGGGCCGCAGGATGCTGGCGCACAGGGCCGGGGTCAGCGTCAGCGCCACGATCACGGATAGCGCCATGGCCGAGACCAGGGTGATGGAAAACTGCCGGTAGATCACGCCGGTGGATCCGCCGAAGAAGGCCATCGGCACCAGCACCGCCGCCAGCACCAGCGCAATGCCGAGCAGTGCACCCGTGATCTGGTCCATCGACCGGCGCGTGGCCTCGCGTGCGCTCAATTTCTCCTCGCGCATGATGCGCTCGACGTTCTCCACCACCACGATCGCGTCGTCGACGAGCAGCCCGATTGCCAGCACCATGCCGAACATCGTCAGCGTGTTGATCGAATAACCGAGCACCGCGAGCACACCGAAGGTGCCGAGCAGCACCACCGGCACGGCGATGGTCGGTATCAGCGTGGCGCGCACGTTCTGCAGGAACAGGAACATGATCAGCACGACCAGCGCCACCGCCTCGAACAGTGTCTTGGCCACCTCGACGATGGAGATGCGCACGAAGATCGAGCTGTCGTAGCCCAGCAGGTACTGCAGCCCGGGCGGAAAGCTGCGCGCGAGCTGCGCGAAGCGCGCCTTGATTGCATCGGCCGTGGCCAGCGCATTGGCACCGGAGGCCAGTGCGACCGCCACGCCCACCGAGTCCTTTCCATTGGCGTGCAGGGACACGTCGTAGCTGTCGGCGCCGAGCTCGACCCTAGCCACGTCGCCCAGGTGCACGGCGGAGCCGTCGGGGTTCACGCGCAGGACGATGTCGCGGAACTGCTGCGGCGTGTTGAGTTTGCTCTGCGCCGTGATGATCGCGTTGAGCTGCTGGCCGGCGATGGCCGGCAGACCGCCGAGCTGCCCGGCCGCGACCTGCGAATTCTGGGCATTGATCGCCGCCGTGATGTCCGCCGGGATCAGGTGGTACTGGTTGAGCTTGTAGGGATCGAGCCAGATCCGCATGGCGTAGCCCGAGCCGAACATCTGCACCGTACCCACGCCGTTCACGCGGCTGATCGGATCGATCAGGTTCGAGGCCACGTAATCGCCGACGTCCGCGCGTGCCATCGACCCGTCGGCCGAATAGAAGCCTGCGAAAATCAGGTAGCCGTTGGTGCTCTTGGTGACCGTCACGCCCTGCGCCTGCACGGGCTGAGGGAGCCGCCGCAGCGCCTGCTGCAGCTTGTTCTGCACTTGCACCTGTGCGACGTCCGGATCCGTGCCCGCCTCAAAGGTCAGGGATGTGTTGGCGCTGCCCTGCGAGCTGCTGGAGGAGGACAGGTACAGCAGATGATCGATCCCGGTCATCGCCTGCTCGATCACCTGGGTGACCGATTCCTCCAGGGCACGCGCCGAGGCACCGGGGTAGACGGCGTTGATCTGCACCGTGGTCGGCGCGATGTTCGGGTACTGCTCGATGGGCAGTTCGCGGATCGCCAGCGCTCCGGCCGCCATGATGATGATGGCGATGACCCAGGCAAAGATCGGCCGGTCGATGAAAAAGCGCGCCATCGGAGCGGTCTCTAGCCCTGCGCCGCGGCCTGCAGGGTTACGACGACCGGCCTGACCGTGGCCCCGACATGCGCCTTCTGCTGACCCTGCACGATGACGCGATCGCCACGGCTCAGGCCCGTGCTGACCCGCCACAGGTTGGCGCCGGCCGCTTCCACGTTCAGGTCGCGCTGTTCGACCCTGTCTCCAGCGCCGACGACGAGCGCGAATGCGCCGCCGCGGGGGTCGCGGTTGACCGCCTGCTGCGGCAGGAGCAGGGCGCTGTCATCGGTGGCCTGGTCCAGTTGCGCGCGCACGAACATGCCGGGCAGCAATGTACCCTCCGGATTCGGAAACACCGC
>DASWFL010000154.1:0-5240 GCA_036394255.1 Steroidobacteraceae bacterium | reverse complement strand
GTGATGTTCGTGCGCGAACGCAACGCCGAGCGCGAGATCTGGGACGGCAAGCGTTTCGGACCGGAGGGTGTGCGCCGCGACTTTGGCGCCGACGACGCCTTTCCCATCGCTGACATCGACGAGATCCTGCCCGGGCTGATCGAGAGCCGCTCGCGGGTCTACTACACGATGGGGAAGTACAGCGACTTCGACCAGCGCGTGGTCAGCTGGGTCAATACCCTGCGCGCGCAGGCGCGCGCGGGAGCGCATCAGCCACAGGAGTTCGTGGCCCTCGACCACGTGCTGCACGACATGCGCCTGTTCAAGAGCCGCAAGGAACTGTCGATCATGCGGCGCGCCGGCCAGATCGGTGCCGGTGCGCACATCCGCGCGATGCGTTTTTGCCGCCCCGGACGCACCGAATACGAGGTGATGGCCGAACTGGTGCATGAGTTCGGCCGCCACGGTGCCGACGTCTCCTACCACCCGATAGTCGGGGGTGGCGCCAATTCCTGCGTGTTGCACTACCGCGATAACAACCAGCCTCTCAAGGCAGGGGACCTGCTGCTGATCGATGCCGGCTGCGAGCACGAGTACTACGCGTCCGACATCACGCGCACCTTTCCCGTCAATGGCCGCTACAGCCCTGAACAGCGCGCCGTCTACGACGTGGTACGGGCCGCACAGCACGCCGCCTTCGCCAAGGTCAAGCCGGGCAATCACTGGAACGAGCCCCACGATGCCGCGGTGCGGGCGATCACCCAGGGCCTGGTGCGCATCGGGCTGCTCAAGGGGCCGCTCGCGAGCCTCATCAAGGATGGCGCCTACAAGAAATTCTTCATGCACCGCACCGGCCATTGGCTGGGCATCGATGTGCACGACGTGGGGGATTACAAGGTCGGCAACGAATGGCGGGTATTCGAGCCGGGGATGGTGTTGACCGTGGAACCGGGCGTCTACATTCCCGCGGGCAGCAAGGGCGTGCCGAAACGCTTCTGGAACATCGGCGTGCGCATCGAGGACGACGTGGCCGTGACCAGCAGCGGCCATGAGGTGCTCACGGCCGGCGTGCCCACAGCTCCGGATGCGATCGAGAAGCTGATGGCCGCCGCCGCATGAACGCGCGCACGCCGACTGAAGTCGATGTCGCCATCGTCGGCGGAGGCATGGTCGGCGCCAGCCTGGCCCTGGCGCTCGCTGGCACGGCGCTGCGCGTGGCGCTCGTCGAGGCCGTGCCGCTGGAGGCCGCCAGCCAGCCCAGTTTTGATGATCGCACCAGCGCGCTCGGCAACGGCAGCCGGCGCATCTTCGAAGCGCTCGGGGTGTGGCCCCACTTGAGCGCGCATGCCGGCGAGGTGCGCGAGATCCGCGTGTCGGACGCCGGCCGCTTCGGTGCCGCCCGGCTGTGCGCGGCGGAGCAGGGGCTCGCGGCGCTGGGCTACGTCGTGTCCAACCGGCACATCGGGGCTGCGCTCTGGCAGGAGCTCGCACGGCGGCCGCGCATCCTGGTGCGCAACCCGGCGCGCGTCCTGGAGGTGCGGCTCGAAAGCACGGGCGCGCGCCTGACGGTGCGCGGCGCGGGCGGAGATGCTGGGGTTCAGGCCGGTGCAGCGGAAACGGAAGAGTTTACGGCCCGCGTGGTGGTGGCCGCGGACGGCACGCAATCACTCGTGCGTGCTGCGGCGGGCATCGCGGCCCTGGTCGAGGATTACCGGCAGGTGGCCGTGGTGGTGCACCTGGCCACCGACCGGCCTGCGAGCGCCGTAGCCTATGAGCGCTTTACGCCGGCCGGGCCGCTCGCGGTGCTGCCGCTGGTCGACGGCCGCTACACGGTGGTGTGGACCGTGGCCCCGGAGCGCGCCGCGCAGTTGCTGGGGCTCGAGTCCGCCCCCTTCATCGCCGAGTTGCAGCGGAGCTTCGGCTGGCGCATCGGCCGCATCCGCCAGGCCGGGTTGCGCGCCTCCTATCCGCTGTCCCTGAGCCGCGCGGAGAGCGTGGCTGGGCGCCGCGCCGTGCTGGTCGGCAATGCCGCGCAGGCCCTGCATCCGGTGGCCGGCCAGGGCTTCAATCTCGGTCTGCGCGACGCGGCCTTGCTGGCCGAAATGCTGGCGGCCGCGCCCGATCCGGGCGCGCCTGCGGTACTGGAAGACTTTGAGCGCCGCCGCGCTGCGGATCGCCGCGGCATGATCGGCTTCACCGACGGGCTCGTGAAACTCTTCGCCAGCGAGAGACCGGCCATCGCGCTGCTGCGCAACTTCGGCCTCACGCTCTTTGATCTGGCGCCCCCCGCCAAGAACGCGATGGCGCGCCTGAGCTGGGGATTTGGCGACGAGACGCCACGCCTGATGCGTGGCCTGACTGTGGCCTGAATCGCCGCCAGCCGCATGGGCACTGAATTCGACATTGCAATCATCGGCGGCGGTCCGGTCGGCGCGACGAGCGCGGCACTGCTGGCACGGCACGGCGGCTTTGCGGCCGGACGCATTGCGCTGCTGGCGCCGGAGCTCGACGATGCGGGACGGCCGCAGGGGCCGCCGGAGCTGCGGGTGGCGGCGATCTCACGCGCCAGCCAGCAGGTGCTGCGCAATGCGCTGGCCTGGTCCCGGCTGGCGCCGGAACGCATCTGCGCCTACGAGTGCATGCGTGTCTGGCACGAGTCCGTGCCCTTCGATGGCCCCGAAGTGCTGGTATTCCGGGCGGCTGAACTCGCCGAAGCCGAACTCGGCCATATCGTCGAGAACCACGCCCTGGCCGCAGCGAGCCTCGGGGCTTTTCGCGAGCTGGGCGGGCGGGCCATCGCGGCGACCATCAGCTCGGTCAGCACCGGGGTGGACGCTGTGCGCCTGGAGACGAGCGCGGGCGAGCTCTCGGCCCGGCTGGTCGTGGGAGCCGACGGCGCACGCTCACAGGTGCGCGAGCTGCTGCACCTGCCGCTGCGCTCACACGACTACCGGCAGAGCGCCATCGTCGCGCTGGTGAAGACGGCCAGGCCCCACCAGTTTACGGCCTGGCAGCGCTTTCTCGCCGACGGCACGCTGGCCCTGCTGCCGCTCTTCGATGGCAGTTGCTCCATCGTCTGGTCGGTGCGCCAGGCGCGCGCGCAGGAATTGATGGCGCTGAGCGCGGATGACTTCAATGCCCAGCTCGAGCGTGCGTCCGATCGCGTGCTCGGCAGCGCGCAACTCCTGAGCCAGAGAATTGCCGTACCGCTGCAGCGCGCCACTGCCGTGAGCCTGATCGGCGAGCGCGTGGCCCTGGTGGGCGATGCCGCGCACGTGATCCATCCGCTCGCCGGGCAGGGCGTCAACCTCGGCCTGCTCGACGCCGCGGCCCTGTGCGAGGTGCTGGCCGGTGGCGTGGCCGAACACGAGGATCCCGGCGCCGCGCGGCTCCTGACCCGCTACGAGCAACAGCGCCTCACGCACGACACGCTGATGAGCTGGTCGATGAGCGCCTTCAACGAGATATTTGCGCGCGGTCCGGGACCCGGAGGCTGGCTGGCCGCCCGCCTGCTCGGGCTGGCCGGTGCCAGCGGCTTCACGCGGCGGCTGTTTGCACGCCGGGCGATGGGCCTGAGCGGGGAACTGCCGCGACTGGCGCGCAGGCCGCAACCGGCGACGACGGAGTCTGCAGTGAGGGTGGCGGCATGCTGAAATTCCTGCTGTGGCTGCTGCTGCTGGTACTGTGCTGGCCGCTGGCACTGCTGGCGCTGCTGTTGTGGCCGATCGCCTGGGTGATCTCGATCCCGTTTCGTATCCTGGGCATCGCCTGCGAGGGCGTATTCGCGCTGCTGCGGGCGGTCGTGTTTCTGCCGGCGCGCCTGCTGGGCGGTGAACGCCGGCGGTAGACAGCGCAAGGTTTATTCAATCAGTCAAGGAGTCCGGTTATGTTGCCTTATCCAATGACCAAGTCCTGCCTGGCGATGCTGATGGCCTCGCTGATGCTGACCGCGGGTGTTGCGACGGCTGCCGGCCAGACCGGGGCGGCGGCCAGCAGCCACGCCACTTACAGCGATGATGAAGTGGTCAAGGCCGCAAATGATTTCTTCAAGAATGGCGTCGAGGATCTCGGCAAGGTGCTGACGAAGGTACTGAAGGAGAAAGGCCAGCCGGTGGCCTTCATTCGCGGCGAGGAGGGCGGTGGCGCCATCGGCGTGGGCCTGCGCTACGGGCGCGGCGAGCTGGTCTACAAGGGCAGCGGCGGCCGGAATGTCTACTGGCAGGGCCCGTCCATCGGCTTCGATATCGGCGCCAACGCGGTCAAGGTGTTCGCGCTCGTCTACGACCTGCCGAGTGCCGAGCAGCTGTTCCAGCGCTTTCCGGGCGTCGAGGGGAGCCTGTACTTCGTGGGCGGCTTCGGGGTGAATTACGTGCAATTCCAGCACATCGTCATCGCGCCCGTGCGCTTTGGCGTGGGCTGGCGCCAGGGTATTGCCATCTCCTATATGCATTTCTCGCCGCAGAAGCGTCTCAATCCGTTCTGAGGCCCTGAGTACCCGCGGAACTGCCAGGAGCGCGCATGCATAGCACTGTCCAGAGCATCGACGAGAGCAATGCCAGCCGCATGCCCGTGGGCATCCCGTTCATCATCGCCAACGAGTTCGCCGAGCGCTTCTGCTTCTACGGCATCAACGCCATCCTCGCCGTTTACATGACGGGGACGCTGCACTTCGGGCAGGCGCGCGCCACCAGCTGGCAGAGTCTGTTCAAGTTCAGCGCCTATTTTTTTCCGCTGGTCGGCGCCATCGTCTCCGACGTGTTCTGGGGCAAGTACCGCACGATCATGGTCTTTTCGATCGCTTATGTACTCGGCTGCACCGTGCTCGCGCTAGGCCCGCAGACGCCCGAGACTCTGGCGATCGGCCTGGGCTTCATGGCCTTCGGGACCGGCGGCATCAAGCCCTGCGTCTCGACCAACGTGGGCGATCAGTTCACCAATCGCAACCAGCACCTGATCGAGCGGGCCTTCAGTTATTTCTATCTGTCGATCAATGCCGGCTCCTCGATCTCGATCTTCTTCTGTCCGGTGCTTTTGAAGAACTACGGACCAAAGGCTGCCTTTGGCATGCCCGCGGCGATGATGACGATCGCGACGCTGGTATTCTTCCTGGGGCGCAAGCGTTTCGCCGTGGTGCCGCCCGCCGGCAAGCAGTGGCTCCGGGATATCTTCTCGCGCGCCGGGCTGAAGTTGGTCCTGCGCCTGGCTGTCGTGTACCTGTTCGTCGCTGTGTTCTGGGCCCTGTGGGACCAGAGCAATGGCCA
>DASWFL010000153.1:0-5968 GCA_036394255.1 Steroidobacteraceae bacterium | reverse complement strand
GATCGCCGCCGCGCGCTGCGCCAGCGTTCCGATCACATCGTCGGCCTCCACGCCGACGATGCGCAGCAGCGGCAGGCCCATGCCGCCCACCGCGGCCAGGAGCGGCTCAATCTGCGCGCGCAGATCGTCGGGCATCGGGGGCCGGTGTGCCTTGTACTCGGCGAACAACTCGTCGCGAAAAGTCTTGCCCGGCGCATCGAACACCACCGCAATGCGTGAGTGTGGATATTCGCGCAGGAGCTTGTGCAGCATGTTGAGCACGCCGTGTACGGCTCCCGTGGGCTCGCCACGCGAATTGCTGAGCGGCGGCAGGGCGTGAAAAGCCCGATAGAGATAGGAGGAGCCGTCGACGAGCAGCAGATCCGGTCGGGGTGTCATGCGAGAGGACCCCGCGGTCAGCGGGCGGTGGCCGGATCGGGCATGCCTGGCGTCTTGCGCCGGGTGGACGGATCGTCCGCGGGCGCAGTTGCGGGCGTCGGCGTGGGCGCGGCGGCAGGTGGTGCGGCAGGTTCTGCGGCTGGTGCAATGGCCGGTGCTGTGGCAGGTGCAGCGGCGGGCGTCTCAGCGGGCGCCACCGAGGGCGCCGTGGTGGGCGTCGTGTCTGGTGTCGCACTGCGCGGCGGCGCCGGCACTGCCAACGGCGCGCGATCGGGCAGGTACAGCGGTCCCTTCTGGCCGCAAGCAGCGCAGAGGAGCAGCGCGCCCAGCAAGGCACATAGCCTGGCGGCGTTCATGCGTTCGCCGCCGGCGCGCCGACTGGCCGCGGCACGGCTCTATGCTCGCCCAATGCCAGCCAGCCGCGTATCACGCGGTATGCCACCCACAGGCCGACGATTGCGAAACCGGGCAACACAAGGAAGACGCCGATCACGATCAGGGTGAGCGCCGCAGCGACGAGCAGAGTGATCGCGATCCACAGCAGCGCCAGCCAGAACGTGCGCATCTGCCAGCGGAAATGCGTCTCGAGCCAGGTGCCGTGCGCCTCGGCACGGCGCGCGTAGTTCATGATCACCGCGATGATCGAGGGCAGGCCAAAGAGAAAGCGGCCGGCAATGCTCGCATGGGTCAGTACGCCGGTGATCACGGCGCTGGCGTGCAGGGCATAGATGATGTGAGCATAGGTAATGAGCCCGGCATCGGGTTGACGCGCGTCCGTTTGATTGAAGCTGTCAACCATGGCTGCTACTCACTTCCGACCAGCAGTGAATCTGGCGGCGATACGCCGATAGGCTTCGCGAAACGGCAGGCCCTCCTGCACGACGAGCGCGTAGGCCTGGCCGGCGGTGTGCACGGCCGGATCTATTTTCACGCTCTCCGCCCGGAATTGCAGCGCATCCAGGAGCGGTATCAAGACGTCCAGGCTCTGCCCGCACAGATCGATGCCGCGAAACAGTGGCGCCTTGAGTAGCTGCAGGTCGCGCTGATAACCGGAGGGCAGTTTCGCGCACAGCACCAGGGCCTCGGTGAGGCAGGCGAGCGCACTGGCGGCGCGGCCGCGCACCAGCTCGAGCACGTCCGGGTTGCGCTTCTGCGGCATGATCGACGAGCCCGTGGTGAAAGCCTCGGGCAGCGCGACGAAAGCGAATTCCTGCGTATAGAACAGCAGCAAGTCGGTGGCCAGGCGCCCCAGGTCCTGCATCAGCAGCGTCGTTTCGAACAGCAGCTGCGCCTCGGCCTTGCCCCGCGAGAGCTGCACCGCGGTCACCGGCTCCTGGGTGCTCGCAAAGCCCAACGCGCGCGTCGTGGCGTTGCGATCGAGCGCCAATCCCGGCGTACCGTACCCGGCCGCGGAGCCGAGCGGATTGCAGCCGGCGCGGCGTTGCACAGCGCGCAGGCCCTCCGCATCGTCACGAAGTTCGGTCGCAAAGCCGCCCGCCCACAGCGCCACCGAACTGGGCATCGCCTGCTGCATATGCGTGTAGCCCGGCAGAGCGATCGTGCCCTGGCGCTGCGACAGGCGGTCGAGCGCCGCCGCGACGGCCTCGGCCCCTGCGGCCAGCTGCGTCAGCGCTTCGCGCATGTACAGGCGCAGGGCCGTCAGTACCTGGTCATTGCGCGAGCGGCCCAGATGAATGCGCGCGCCGGCTGCACCAATGCTGGCCGTCAGGCGCCTCTCGAGCGCGGTCTGACCATCCTCATCCGCGAGCTCGATGCGCCATTCGCCACGCGCATGCGCCGCGCCCAGCGCGCTCAAGCCCGCGCAGATCGCGTTGCAGTCGGGCGCGCTGAGCAGTCCCTGCGCCTGCAGCATCTGCGCGTGCGCGATGGAGGCGCGCACGTCGTAGGACACCAGCCGTTCATCGAGTGCGTGGTCCTCGCCGGCGGTGAATTGCAGCACGCGCTCATCGAGCGGCGCGCCCTTGTCCCACAGTCTGCTCATGCGGCCTCGAAACAACGGACTGGCGGCAATGATAGCCCTGCCAAGTGCAGATCAGAAACCGAATTCAAACCGACCACCCGCCGCTCCCGCACTTCCTCCAGCGTACGGTCCATGACTCCTACCGTGTGAATGGCGTTCGCCGGCAAGCCGACAGCGCTACACTGGGCAGCAGTCACTCGGAGAAGGCAATGCTCAAGCATGCCTTGTGGATGTTGATCCCGGCCGGCTGTGCGTTGGCGGCGCAGGTCTTCGTGCCGGCCGATCTGGAGCCATGGCGCCGTTGGGCGTTGCACGGCGCCGAGCAGCATCAGTGCCCCGTGCTGATGCACGAAGGTAAAGCCAGCGAGCAGGACTTTCGCTGTGCCTGGCCGCAAGCGCTGAACCTGACCGTCGACGAGCGCGGCGGGAATTTCACGCAGCACTGGGAGGTGTTTGCCGAGAGCTGGGTCGCGTTGCCCGGCGAAAGCGAATACTGGCCCACCGAGGTGCGCGCCAACGGTATTGCGGTGCCGGTGGTCATGCGCGATAACGTGCCGCAGTTGCAACTGGCCGCGGGCGTATACCAGATCAGCGGTGCGTTCAGTTGGAAGCGCCGCCCGGCGCAGCTGCCGGTGCCCGAGCAAAGTGGCGTCATCTTCCTGAACGTCAATGGCGCCGCCATTCACGCGTTGTCGCGCACCGCGAATGCGGTGTCACTGGGCGCGCAGGCCACGCCGGCGGCCGCAAATGCGCTCGACCTGAAAATCTATCGAATGCTGGAGGACGAAATACCAGCGCGGCTGACGACGCGCCTGCAGCTCGAGGTGGCGGGTGATGCGCGCGAAGCGCGGTTTTCGTCACCGCTCCCTTCAGGATTCATACCCATGGCGCTGAGCGGTGAATTGCCGGCGCGCCTCGATGGTGATGGCAGCCTCCGGCTGTTGCTGCGACCCGGGCGGTTCGAGGTCACCCTGACGGCGCGAGCCGCCGGAGTGGCGGGCCGCGTATCACGCCCGGCCCATGAGGCTCTCTGGCCGGCCGAGGAGATCTGGAGTTTTGCAGGCGTTGATCGGCTGCGGGTTGCGGCGGCCGAGGGTGCCGAGGGTATTGATCCGGAGCAGGCCGGCGTGCCTGAAGAGTGGCAGCAGTATCCGGCGTTTCGCCTTGGTGCGGGCGCGGCACTGCAGATCAACGAACGCAGTCGCGGGCTGACGGCGGCGGACGAGAACCGGCTTCAGCTCATTCGCCATTTGTGGCTCGATTTTGATCACGCGGGTTTCACGGCCGTGGATACGATCTACGGCACAATGCGCAACGAGTGGCGCCTGCAGTCGACGGCCCCGTTTCGCCTTGCGAGTGCGAGGAGCCGCGAGGAGGACCTGCTCGTCAGTGGGCCTGACGGTCAGCCGGGCGTCGAGGTGCGTACGCCAGAGCTGCACTTGACCGGCGTCAGCCGCAGCGAAGTCACTCGCGGCCGCATGAGCGCGAGCGGCTGGGCCACGCGGTTCGAAAGCGTGCGCGGGATACTGCATCTGCCGCCGGGCCACCGGCTGTTGGCTGCGCCCGGCACTGACGACGCCCCGGGCACATGGTGTTCCGCCTGGACGCTTTGGAGCCTGTTTGGCGTGCTGATCGTCGTCGTGTTCAGCTACCGTGTGGCGGGCCTCACTGCAGCGGTTGTCGCTGCGTTCGCAATGTTGTTGCTGTACCAGGAGGCACCGCCGTACATCTGGCTGTGGGCGAATGCCTTGGCGGCAATCGCCGTGGCGCGCGGCAGCGCAGCGGGCCGCTGGCCCCAATGGACGAGACGTTACCGGGCGCTGAGCCTTGGATTGCTTGCCCTGGCGCTCTTGCCGCTGCTATTTGGCCAGATACGGATGGCGATCTATCCACAGCTGGAAGAGACCGCCATGGCGGCGCCGATGGCCATGGAAATGAAGCCGATGGCCGGGGTAGTGAAACTGGACATGCCACCGCCACCGGCGATCCTGCCGGAGGAATCCAGGCGAAGCGCTGTGGCGGCCGCGCCGATCCTCTCGGAAGTAGTCGTGATGGGGTTGCGCAACAGCGAGAATGCAGAACCCGCTGCGACCCCAATTTCGCGCTACGCACCCGGCACCCAGCTGCAGGCGGGCCCGGGCGTCCCGGCCTGGGAATACAACAGTTACGAATATGCCTGGACGGGGCCGGTGGAGCCTGGCGAGACCGTCAGATTCGTGTATATCGGCCCGGTACTGCTGGCCGCATGGCGCGTCCTCGGTGTGTTCTTCACTGGCCTGTGGTTCGCCTGGCTGCTGCAGGCCGGCTTCGGAATCAACCTGCGCCTGCCGCGCCTGCCCTGGCGCACCCTGCCCGGGGGAACGGGCGGGATAGTCGCGGTGTTGCTGGGGCTGGTGGCCATCGGCGGCCTGCCGCAGCGAGCCGCAGCGGCATCGACGCCCGATCCGGTCCTGCTGGAGGCGCTGCGCACGCGTCTGCTGGCGCCACCCACCTGCCGGCCGAACTGCAGTGAAGTTGATTCGGTGCGTGCGACGGTCGAGGGCGACCGCCTGGAGTTGGTGCTGCAGCTCGCGGCGCTGGCCGACGTCGCCGTCCCAATTCCCGATGCCGGGAATCGCTGGCAGATTGACAGCCTTTCGCTCGACGGCAACCCGGCGGTCAGTGTGGGTCGCGAGAAGGACGCCACCCTATGGGTGCCGCTGCGCGCCGGTGCGCACACCTTGCGCCTGGTGGCGCGCCTGACGGCCGCTGATCAGGTGTCGCTCGCGTTTCCACAGCCGCCACGCCATATCGAGGTCGTCGCCACGGGCTGGGATGTAGCCGGTCTGCACGACAGCCACCTGGTCGCCGGCGCGCTCGAGCTGAGCCGTCATCGCAGTTCTGCAGGCCCCGCGGCGCAGGCGTTCGAAGGCACGCAGTTTCCTGCTTTCGTGCGGGTGCGGCGTAACGTGCGGCTCGATCTGGACTGGAGCATCGCGACCACGGTCGAACGACGGGCGCCAGAAAGCGCGGCCATCACGACCAGCCTGCCGCTGCTGCCGGGCGAGGTCGTGCTGACCCCCGGCCTGCAAGTCAGTGGAACCGGCGCGGGCGCGCGGCTGACCGTGGGCATCGCAGCCGGCAGCAGCTCTGTGAGCTGGAATTCGTCGTTGCCTCAGTCGACCGAACTCGTGCTGGCGAGCGGGGACGATGGCGCACGCGCCGAGGAGTGGAATTTCACGGTCAGCCCGCAGTGGACGGTGCAATTCGAGGGTTTCCCGGCGGTCCTTCCGGAGTCCGTGGGTGACGGCGATTGGGTATTTCAGTACCGGCCCCGGCCTGGCGAGCGGCTGCAGGTTCACATTGCGCGTCCGGCGCCGGTAGCCGGCACGACGCTGGCGATCGACAGCGTGAAACGCCAGATCAACTTTGGCGCCCGCACGGTCGATGAGTCGCTGGAGATCAGCTATCGCAGCACCCAGGGCGGGCGCCACACCATCGCGCTCCCACCGGACGCGCACGTACAGGCGGTGCGTATCGATGGCGAGCCCCTCGCGCTGCGCCCGGAGGCAGGCGAGCTCTCAATCGGCCTGCTGCCCGGCACCCATGCGATCGTCGTGGAATGGCGGC
>DASWFL010000152.1:0-1581 GCA_036394255.1 Steroidobacteraceae bacterium | reverse complement strand
ACGCCGCACACGTCGGCAGCAAGCCGCGCGGCGCTCAGCGTCTTGATGTGCTGGCCGGTCGGGATCAGAACCTTGCCGCCTAGGTGGCCGCACTTCTTCTCGGACGCGAGCTGGTCCTCCCAGTGCACGCCAGCGGCGCCGGCCGCGATCATGGATTTCATCAGCTCGAACGCGTTGAGGACACCGCCGAAGCCGGCCTCCGCGTCCGCGATGATCGGCGCCAGCCAGTGCGGCGCACCCTCGTTTCCCGATTCGGCCCAGGTGATCTGGTCGGCGCGCAGCAGGGCGTTGTTGATCCTGCGGACAACCTGCGGCACCGAGTTGACCGGGTACAGGCTCTGGTCCGGGTAGGTCTGGGCGGCCAGGTTGGCGTCGGCTGCGACCTGCCAGCCCGACAGGTAAATGGCCTTCAGCCCGGCCTTGACCTGCTGCACCGCCTGATTGCCGGTGAGCGCACCAAGCGCGTGGACATAGTCCTCGCTCTGCAGCAGCGACCAGAGCCGCTCAGCGCCCAACCGTGCCAGCGTGTTCTCTTCCTGCACAGACCCCCGCAGTTTGACCACGTCAGCGGCGGCGTAGGTACGCTCGGTTCCGTCCCAGCGCGAATCGGCAGCCCAGCTCTGCTGCAGCTCGGCGACCTGGTCGTCGAAGCCCTTGTTGCCCTCGAGGCGACGATTGTTCACTGGACCTCCTGATGCGTGCCGTCCCCGGGTGTTGATTCCAGCCTCGCGGGGGTCATGAAGGTGCGGTAGGGACCTCGTGCCTGAAAATTTGCAGATCTTCGTGTAACTTGAAGATGTGACGACTTTCGCCGAGAAAGAATTCTCAACTTTGCCTGAGAGCGGCCTTGATCTCGTTCTCTTCGGACAGCGGCTGCGGCACATCAGGAAGACCAGGGGACTCACGCTGGCCGAGCTTGGCGAACGGGTAGGCCGGGCGCCATCAGTGCTCTCGCTGCTAGAGAACGGCCGGCGTGAGCCGAAGTTGTCCCAGATCGATGCCCTGGCCAGCGCGCTTGGCGTGTCCTCCGATGACCTGATGCGCCGCGAGGCGCCGAGCCGGAGGGCCCAGCTCGAGATCGCGCTCGATGAGGCCCAGCGTGACCCCATTTACGCCAGGCTCGGGCTGCCCTACCTGCGGCCGGGCCCCAGGGTGCCGAGCGAGGTCATCGAGCACGTGCTTGCGCTGCACGAGGAATTGCGCAGACAGCAGGCCAAGCCCACCGCAACCCCCGAGGAGGCCAGGGCCGCCAACGCCGACCTGCGCGCGATGATGCGCGATCGCGGCAACTACTTCGCTGAAATCGAGCAGGCCGCCGCGCGGGCGCTTGAGCCGGTCGCGTACTCAGGCGGCGCGTTGTCGCAGGGGATGCTGCTGTCGGTGGTGTCGCACCACGGCTTCTCGGTCCGCTATGTGCAGGATCTGCCCCGATCGGCGCGTTCGGTCACCGACCTGCGGAACCGGCGGATCTACCTGCGCCAGGAGTCGCTTGGAATGCACACTCCGCGCGCGGTCTTGTTGCAGACCCTTGGGCATTTCGTCCTCGGCCACAGCGCGCCGGAGGATTTCGCCGACTTCCTG
>DASWFL010000151.1:0-2907 GCA_036394255.1 Steroidobacteraceae bacterium | reverse complement strand
CGGTGGTGTGACGCTGATGTTCAAATAGGAGCCTGGGGCGCCGCCCAGGCTGACAACGGCAAGCTGGCCACCGCGATCAGCGGCGAATCCAGCAGCACGGTTGTCAGAGCTTTTCTCATCCATTCCCCCCGGCTCTGATGTCTGGTGAACGCCGTTCACCAGGCCGGAGTCTCCGCCGTGCACGATGAGCGCGGTCGGGCGGCCCTGAAACTTTGGGTGCCAAGCCGAGTTAGATCGACACACGGGTCTTAAACCACTTGTGTGACAGATCCATCCAAGTAACAGGCTGATTATCAAGGAGATAGACATGAGCACCTTCCGCAACAAACCGGGCTACGCCAGCCACGTTGCCATCAGTGAATTCGGCCGCAAGCTGCTGTGTGCTTTCGCCGCCTGCCTTCTCACCGTGGTGCTGCTGGGTGAAGTGGGCAAGTCGCCCGCCCAGGCTGCGCAGCGAGCTGCGATCGAGCAGGGCATCACGGATTTTGGGGTGATTTGAGCCGAATGAATCGACCCTGGGCGCAGCGGGCGCGCTCAGGGTGCAGACAGGAACTGCAGTATTTCTCTCATCAGTCGATCGCCCTGATCCGTCGTGAATAGAAACTGGGCGTGCGCGGATCCGTCCAGGATCACAAACCGCTTGGGCGGCCGCACCTTCCTGTAGTCCGCGCGCATCTCGGTCAGCCGCATCGTCCCACTGCCGTCCGTATCGTCGCGCCCTACGACGAACAACTTGCGGCCCTTGATGAGTTCAGGGTGACTGCTCGACCCGTGCGCCAGCAGAACCAGCCGATCGATCTCGCCGGGCTCACTGGCGACGGACGCGTCGGCCGCTGCGACGCCTCCAAAGCTTGCTCCGATCACCGCAACCGTCCGGGCGCCGTGATGATGCAGGTAGCGAACCGCCGCCAGGACATCAAAGCGCAGGGCCTCGTCGGCCTGCAGCGCGGGAGGCGGCACGGGCGACTCGCCGAATCCACGGAAGTCGAAGGCCAGTACGCAAAAGCCGTGGGCGGCCAGAATTTCAGCCTGGGGCGCCCAGTCTGCCTTGGTGCGCCGCCCGCCATGGGCCAGTACCACGCCACGCGTACCCGCACCGTACAGATCGGCGGCAATGGCAGCACCGTCCTGGGTTGGGATCGTCAGGTGCTGCTGGGTCGCGCCTTGCTGGCTCAGCAGCAGCCCGGCGAACAGGCTGACGAGGACGCGCCACATTCGCATGAGGGATCGGCGCCTAGTCTGTCTTGGCTTCCTTGTTTTGCTCAATCCAAACCAGCGCCGCTTCGACATCGGACAAGTCTCCAGCGCTGAAGCCCGGAATCCTGCCGCCACCGGCCGCGGCCTTGAGGCGGTTCATCTCGGCTTGTGCCTGGGCGTGGACCCAGCCCAGGCCGCGGCGAACCTTCGATGTGAATTTCTGTTGCTTTTCTTCAGTCATGGTCGTCCTCGTTAGTGGTGAAGCGTCGGCAGCGAGCCGCGATCACGGCCGCCGTGCAATATAAGCAGAGGCAGGGCGAACCGCCGATCCAGCGACCCGCCCCGAATCGCTCAAAGAGCATGCCTCGTGTTCTGATCGTCGAGGTCATCGACAGGACTCGCAGACTAACGGAAGCGGCCCCATCCGCAATCAAGCGGGGAGGAGCGTACGTGGAATGCACTTGTTAGGCAACTCCGGCGAGGCAGTGCAGGTGTTGCGGCGCAGGCACGAAGCTTAGAATCAGTTCATGGCCTGGCTCACCAAGTCGCGATTTCTCTCGGGCCTGCAGTGCCCAAAGCGGCTGTGGTTCGAGGTGCATCAACCGCTCGAAGAGGGCCTGCCGGATTCTTTCGTACTTCTCAACGGCCGAGCGGTCGATCGCCTGGCTCAGACGCGAAAGCCGGGAACGGTGGTTTCCCGCGAGCGCGGGATGCCGGCCGCGATTGCCGCGACTTCGCGGTTGGTCCGCTCGGGTGCGCCATCGGTGATGTATCAACCCGCGTTTCGGGCCGGGGACCTGGCGGTGATTGCCGACGTGCTCGAGACGCGCGGGTATGGCGTGACCCTCACGGAAGTGAAATCCTCGACGCGCGTCAAGCCGGAGCATGTTCCTGACGCGGCCTTCCAGACGCTGGTGATCCGCAGGGCCGGGATCCCGGTGGATCGCGTGCTGCTGGCGCATGTCGACAGGGCCTTCGAGCTCAAGACGCCGGGGGACTACGACGGCCTGCTGGTGGAAGAGGACGTCACGAGCGAAGTGGAAAGTTCCCTGCCGGAGGTCGAGGACGCCGCAACCCGGCTGCGAGGGGTCATGGCGGCGCATGCTCAGCCCGACATTCGCATGGGAGCCCACTGCACCATCCCCCATGAATGTCCGTTCATCGACCGCTGCTCCGCGCAGGCCGGCCCGACTCCCGATTACCCGGTGGGATTGTTGCCGCGGGGTGGCAAGACGGTGCAGGCGCTGTTGGCGGAGGGGTACGGCGACCTGACCGAGGTGCCCGCGGATCGCCTGAGCAGCAAGATTCACCAGCGAGTCCGCCAGGCGACGGTGACGGGCGAGGCGTATCTGGATGTTGCTGCGACGGCGGGCCTGCGCGCGTTGCCTTACCCGATGTCCTATCTGGACTTCGAAACGATCGGGCTGGCCGTTCCCCAAATCATCGGCACTCACCCGTACGATCACTGGCCCTTTCAGTGGTCGGTGCACGTGGAAGACCCACCCGCCCGGCTCCGGCATGCGGAATACCTCGCAACGGACTCCTTCGGTGACTTGCCCACCCTGGCTCAGGCGCTGCTGCATGCGCTCCCGGAGTCGGGGCCGATCTTTGCCTACAACGCTCCGTTCGAGCGGGGCGTGCTGGAGTCGCTCGCCGAGCGGTTGCCGGCACTGTCGGGCGCTCTCAGGGGCCTGGCGGAGCGATTGGTGG
>DASWFL010000150.1:0-9833 GCA_036394255.1 Steroidobacteraceae bacterium | reverse complement strand
CGAGCGCATCGGCGCGTTCGTGCCGATTGCCTAGCCCTCGCACAACCGCGCGCAGTCCGGCGCTGCCCGGCGCGGAGGCCTTTCAGGTGCCAGGGCCGGGACCGTATCTGTTGACGCACTCCGTCGGTGCGATGCCGCGCGCAGCCCTGTCCGCCCTCCAGGCGGATTTCCTCGACCCATGGATTCAAAAGGGGGGCGAAGCGTGGCCGGCCTGGCTGCGCGCCATCGATGAGTTCTGCGGCGCACTGGCCGCCCTGCTCGGCGGGCGCCACACCGAATACTGCCCGCAGCCCAATCTTTCGGCGGCGCTGGCCAAGTTGCTGCCGGCCTTGCCGCGACCCGCGGCGGGGAAAAACGTCTGGATCGCGGCGGAAGAGACCTTCCCCTCGCTCGGCTATGTCCTGGGGTTCGCGCAGGGACTGGGCTACGAACTTCGGCTGATTCCGCAGGCGGCCGATCCCTCCGCCCTGCAGTCCTGGGCCGAGGCCCTGGCGCCGGACGTCTACGGGGCCCTGATCACGCACGTGCATTCCAACGCAGGGGCCGTGGCTCCAGTGGCGGAAGTCACGCGACTGTGCGCCGAGCGGGGGATCTGGTCGATCGTCGATGTCGCCCAGTCCGCCGGCATCGTGCCCTTTTCGGTGGAGTCGCTCGGCGCCGATGTGGTCCTGGGCAGTTGCGTGAAATGGCTGTGCGGTGGTCCGGGCGCCGGGTTTCTCTGGCTCCGGACCGGGCTCATACCGCAACTGCGCCCCGTCGATGTCGGCTGGTTCTCCCACGCCGATCCCTTCGAGATGGATATCCATTCCTTCCGCTACGCCGACGATGCGCGCCGGTTCTGGGGTGGCACGCCATCGGTGGCCCCGTACGTGGTGGCGACTGCGGGCCTGCGGCTGCTGGGCGTGATCGGCATCGATGCGGTCCTGGCGCACAATCGGGCGCTGATCCATGCCTTCCTCGATGCCGCACCGCCTGCGCTGCGCGATCGGGTCCGGCTGGAACGGACGGGGGGAACCCTGTGCATTCCGGTTGGCGAGAGGCTTGCCGCAGTGCGCGCAGCCCTGGAAGCGGCGCAGGTACGATTTGATTGCCGTGGATCGGTGGTGCGGATCTCCTTCCACCTGTGCAATTCCATGGACGACGCGCTCGTCACCGGACGCGCCTGGCCGCGTGAGAAATCCACGAGGACCCAATGACCGCCAATTCGGAACTGTTCGATCGCTGGGTGCGCGGACCGTTCGTGCAGATGAACACGGAACTCGAGAACCTGTATTTCGCGCAGCGGAACCGGGCGGGCGTGATCGGGATCGGGGACGCCATCAAGTCCAGACTACGCGATGAAGGGCAGGTGCATGTGGTGGCGCTGCTCGCCGAAGGCAATACCGGGGACGGCTTCGAGAACGCGTTCAACGTGCTGGGCAATGTCGGCATGTACCTGGCAGCGCTCCGGCGGCATGAATTGACCAATCCGGCGCGGGAGGAACGCTCGCCGTTCGCGGAGGCGTCTTCGCTGTCATTGCATGTGGGTGCTTCGCTCGGCATGGCGCCGCGCTTCGCGACCAGTCACCTCGCGACCCGCAACAGGGCGATCGCGGGCGTGCGCAAGAGCTTCACCTCCCTCCCGGATGAAGTCCTGTTCGTGGACGAGAACACGCGCGGCATCCTCAGCTTCCAGCGCGCGGCAGAGGCGCTGAACGGCATCGTCCATCTGGGCGTCTCCAGCCCCGTTGCCGACGTGCTGTTCGAGGCCGCCAGCGCCGCGCTGCGTGATGTGCTGGCCAGCAATGCCAGGCTGTACACCCGCCTCGACGTCGAGCGCTTTTTCTACTCGGTACGCCCCTACTACAAGCCTTATCGAGTCGGGCGGCAGGAGTATCGCGGGGCCAACGCGGGCGACTTCTCCGGGATCAACGAACTGGATCTGCTGCTCGGACTGTGCCGGGCGAGCGATCCCTACTACGCCCAGCTGCTGGTCGACAAGATGCTGTTCATGCTGCCCTCCGACCAGGCGCGGCTGCGCGAGTGCATGACGTACCGGAGCCTGCTCGATGAACTGCTCGAGCTGTCGGACCGCTACGCGCACGCGGACTGGTTCCAGAAGAATACCCGGGCGTTCCTGCAGGTCTGCGATCTATTCGGCCAGACGGCCGCGCAGCATCACGATCAGCTGGTGCAGCGCTTTATCGTGATGCCCGCCGCCGGACTCGGGGCGGATGCCCTGGAGGACATCACGGCCAGCGGCCCGCCGCTGCCGGTGCTGCTGCGTTCGCTGGAACACCTGCGCGACATGCGCACCGCGATTCAACGCCCGGATATCACGACGCGTCACGCGGACCTGGCGGCGCTGCGCCACAGTGTCCGGCCGGGTTGAAGGCGCTCCTGCCGGCACCTTCCGGCCTCTGCAGTAATCAGCGCTCCGCCCCGGGCTGCACCTCACCGCCCGTGATGAGACGGATACCGCCTCCGAAGGTCAGGTAGGCCCAGAACCAGTTGATCATGGTGGCAACGCGATTGCGCAATCCCACCAGGAATCCCACGTGCACGATCCCCCACAGCCACCACGCCGGGGCGCCCCAGAGTTTGACGCGCCCGAAGTCGGCCACGGCGGCCTTGCGCCCGATCGTGGCGAGACTGCCCGTGTGCCGATACGTGAACGGGCCGGGTGCCGGCTCACCGCGCAGCCGTGCCGAGATGACCCGCGCCACGTGGGCGCCGCCCTGCTTGGCGGCGGGAGCGAGCCCTGGCACCGGCTTACCCGCCCAGCCATTCGACGACGCCGTATCGCCAATCGCAAAAACATTGGGCAACGCGCGGACGCTGAGGTCCGGCTCGACGATCAGCCGCCCCGCCGAATCCTTTTCCGTCCCCAGCCAGGTCGCGGCGGGCGATGCCATGACGCCCGCGGCCCACAGGACCGTGCGGGCCACAATCGGCTTGCCATTGACGAGTACGCCCTTGGCGTCGATGCCTTCCACCCGGCTGCCGACCAGTACTTCGACGCCCAGTCGCTCCAGTGAGCGCTGGGCAATCTTCGCCAGCGAAACGGCAAAGGTGGGCAGCACGCGGGCCGCCGATTGCACAAGAATGACCCGGGCGCTGGCGGGGTCGAAATTCCGGAACTCCTTTTCCATGCCAAAGCGCGCCAGTTCCGCAATGGCCCCGGCAAGTTCCACGCCGGTCGGCCCGCCCCCTACGATCAGGAAGGTGAGCAGCGCCTCCCGCTCGGCCGGGTCCTCAGTCGATTCAGCGTGTTCAAAGGCGGTCAACAATCGGCGCCTGATGGCCGTTGCATCTTCGATCCGCTTCAGTCCGGGCGCGTACGGCCGCCATTGGTCCTTGCCAAAGTAGCTGTGCGCTGCGCCGGTCGCCAGTACGAGGTAGTCGTACGGAATCTCCTTGTCGCCGACCAACACCCGGCGTCGGGCGGTGTCCACGCCCGTTACGGTCCCAAGCAGCACCCGCGTGTTGAAGCTGTCCCGGAACAGCGGACGAATGGGCGCTGCGATATCGCCGGGCGACAAGGCGGCGGTGGCCACCTGATACAGCAGCGGCTGGAACAGGTGGTAGTTTCCCCGGTCGATGAGGGTCAGGGAAGCACGGGCGCGTCGCAGTGCCGCGGCACAAGCCAGGCCGCCAAAGCCGGCCCCGACGATGACCACGCGGGGCAGTCCCTCGAGGGCGAAGGCCGGTTTGCCCTCCAGTTCCGGATAAATCTGACGCAGCTTGCGGCCAATGACGGCATCGGCGGACACCACACCGGCACCGAACATCACCAGCAGCGCAAGGGTCGCAAACAGCAGGATCCCCATGGCCGCCGCCGGCATCGCCATGGCCGTGCCCGCGCTGGCCAGGGCCAGCGCGATGGCGGCATAGCGCGTCAGGAGCCCCGGCAGCAGCAGCAGAGCACCGACCAGCAGCAGCGCTGGCGGCCAGATCTGCACCATGCTGATCGGCAGCCACAGTTGCAGGCGGTCGAGCGGCAAGTCGGACCGCAGGGTGGCCTGGACCCCGACGACCAGGAGTGCAACAGCCAGCCAGACTCGCACTGCAGACAGGTAAATCGGCCCGATCCGCGCGCTCACCCAGCCCAAGAGCGCGGCGATGCGGGCGGCAAGCGGCAGGGCGCTGTCGGCGAGGCCCCGGCGCAGGAGTCCATCCATGGAGACCGGTCCGGCACCGTGGATGACGTACCAGCCGAATAGCGCGGCCGAAAACAGTTGACTGTCCGTCGCGTTGTAGTTGCTCTGAACCACCGCGGTGAGTATCAGCATGGACAGCGCCGCGTACCGCGTCAGTAATCCTGCCGCCAGCAGGACGGACCCGACCAACTCGATGGCGGCGCCTGTGTAGGCGGCGGTGACCGGATTCATCCAGGTGACCGGATACACATTCGTGGCGAGCTCCACCGCCGTCGCCCAATTGGAGACCTTCAGCACTCCGGAAACGAAAAACCCCTGGGCCAGACCGATCCGAACCGCCAGATCAAGCGGCGGCCAGCCGACCGTGCGCAGAATCCGAAAAAACTCGGCCTGGGCGCCCAGCCAGCGTGAGAACCACCCGAGGCCCCGATCGGACGGCGATCCGGGAGCGGCGATGCTGCGCTTCACGATGTTGATCTCCAGCTAGCGTAGGTCTTCGATGAGTGCGGCGTGGCCGTCCGGATCGCGCAGGATGAATCCCGCGCGGTACCCGAGTTCCGCACCCGGCAGCTGCACCAGGCTGGCGGAGACGAGCGCAGTGTGATGGCTGGCAGCCGCGGCCAGAATGCCATCGGGCGACTGAGCCTGCAGGTTCAGCTGCCAGTACCAGCGGTCGGTGGCTTGCGTATCGGACGGCATGGGCCGGCCGGTGCGCGGCGCCAGGTACTCCAGCAGCTCGATGCCGGGACCGCTGGCGGCACGCAACGCGGTGATGCGCAGGCGCGCTCCGAATACGTTGTTGAGATGCTCCTGCTCGGTGCCGTAATTTTCGCTGGTGCCGGCGACCTGCAGTCCGAGTTGGTCGCGGTAGTAAGTCAGGCTCTCATCGGTGCTGGCCACGGCGATCGCGGTATGGTCGATACCCAGAAACAGCGGCCCGTCGCGCCGCTGCCATCGGGCCGCGCCCTTGCCTGGGGGAAACTGCAGGATCTCCAGCGTGTTGCCTTCCGAGTCATGAAAATAAAACGCCTGGATTCCACCGGCACTGGGATTCCAGTCGGGCAGCCGCTGTGGGCCGCTCGAGGCGTGTTCGACTTTGAATTGCCGCAGTCTGGCGTAGGCGCGATCCATGTCGCTGACGATGATTGCAACGTGCTGGAACCAGCGGTCGTTGCTGTGCGAGTCGAGCGGAATGGGCCGGCCGTGCGGGGCGAGAAACTGCATCAGCTCAATCGCCTCGTCACCGAGCCGCAGGCGCTCGACGCGCAGGCGCAATCCGAAGACACCAAACAGATGCTCGTAGGCGTCGCCGGCCACCTCGCGCTCCGACACCTTGGAAAATCCAAGCACCTGCGTATAGAACGACTCCGCCCGATCCAGGTCGGAGACCGGAATGCCGACGGAGTCAACCGCCGCAATGCCGGCCGCCTCCGCGACGATGGCGCTCATCGACACGGCGAGGGTCAGCAGCAGGCGCGGCGCCATCATGACAGCGCCTCGGCGGGCTGCTGCGAGCGGCGCGGCTGGCCGGCGATCAGCGCCCCGACCCGCAGGCCCCAGGCGTAAATGCTCAGGGCCGGGTTTACGCGGCTGATGCGCGGCAGAACGCTGCCGTCCGCGACGTACAGGCCGCTCAGGCCGTGGACCTGGCCGCCCGCGTCGACCACCGAGTCGCGCGGATCAGCGCCACAAATCAGGGTGCCGCAGGCGTGGGCCGTGCCGGCCAGGCCGATCCGTTTGCCGATTGCGAGCAGGCCGGCGCCGAGGAGCGAGCGCTGCAGGGCGCGCGTGAAGCGGCGGTGTTCGCGCCCGGCGGCGGCCAGGCGGCGCTCCTCGTAATCGAACACACGTTCGATCGCACCGGCCCTGCCGCGCTCCAGGACGCGGTTGCGCGGTTCGGAACCGTCCTCCGTCTGCAGAAAAAACCCGTAGGCGCGAGCACCCACGGCGCGCCGCAGCGCGCGGGGCAGAACTGGCGGCACCAGGGTCGCGATCAGCTCGCCATCGAAGCCCAGTGGTTGGGCGCTGGAATGAGGAAAATCCTCGTGCGTCAGCAGCCGGGTCTTGCGAATCAGGTCGGTCTGGCGTCGGGCGCCGATCGCGACCAGCGCGGTGAGCAGGTGCAGCTTGAGATTGCGCCCCACCTGACCGGCCATCGGCAGGCTGCGCGCCAGCCCGCTCGCTTCCAGGTGCCGTGCGAGCAGCCGCGGGGAGTGCAGGGCGCCTGCCGCCAGCACGACTCGCTCTGCCCTGAACTCACGGCCATCGGCCAGTCTGACGCCGGTGACGCGCTGCGGCGCACCCGCCGCGGCGCAGAGGCTGTGCACTTCGGCGCCGGTCACGAGCGTGTAGCCAGGTTCGCCGGCGAGCAGGGCGAGCAGTGACCGGTCTGCGTCGCCTTTGAGGTTCCGGACCGAGGCAAAGCCATCGAAATGTGCCGCTTCCAGCGGGAATTGCGCGATTGCGGACCCGAGCGCCATGGGCATGGGTGCGCTGTGCCAGGCGCTGCGGGGGCCCGTCAGGCGCTTGAGCAGGCGCGCCAGGCCCGGTTCAGCGGCGATATCACGCACGCCGAGGAGCGACTCGGCCTCCTCGTAGAACGGCAGCAGATCCTCGTAGGAGATGGGCCAGCCACGGCAGCCGTGCGCCGGTTCAGCCCTGAACTCCGCCGGTGAAAAGCGCAGCAGCGCAGCGCCGTACCACTTTGTCTTGCCGCCCACGTTGAAGTGCTCTTCCGGCACCAGCGTGGCACCGCGCCCGTCCACCCACGGCTCGCGCGCCAGGAACTCCCGCTGGTGCACGACGCGCTCGACATCGAGCGTGCTGCCATCGACGGGCAGGTAGGTGCCTTTCTCGAGCTGCAGCACGCGCAAGCCGCTCCTGACCAGGCGGTAGGCGACCGCGGCGCCGCCCGCGCCGGAGCCGACGACAATGGCGTCATAGGCCAATGCTGCGCTCATGGGGAACCCGGCAATGCCGCCGCGGGCGAATGCGCGCGCGCCCCGAGTCCCGGCTCGTACCCGCAATGGATGCAGCGCTCATTGGGCGTGTGCATCAGCTTGGCGCAGGCCGTGCGCGGTCCGCGCCGGAGGTGGAGTGTGGCCGCAGCCTGCATGCCGAGTATCGGCGCGAGAAAATAGATCCACAGGTGCTGCCACATCGTCGCGGGCCCCGCCGAGGCGAGGCTACGCGCCGGGTTCATGCTCATCCCGGACAACGGTGCTTCGAAGGTCACGTACAGCGCGATCAGCAGCCCTGCCGCCAGGCCGGTGTAGGCCGCAAAACGCCGCGCGGCCGACAGGCCGAGTACGGTGTACATCAGTCCCGCGGAAATTGCCGCTTCGGCGATGAAGGCTACGAGCACGCCGCGGGTTCCCGGAAGGGTCACCACCCACGATACCGGTGGCGAGGTGAATGCCGTGCCCAGCAGCTGGCGAACGGCGAGCACGCCGGCAAGGCCGCCGATGAACTGGGCCAGAACGTAGGGGATCGCGTCCAGCGCGCCCAATTTTTTCAGGCGCAGGAAGGCCAGTGTGACGGCCGGGTTCATGTGCGCGCCGGAACGCCGTCCCCAGGGCGAATAAATGAGGCCCACGGCCGTGAGGCCCATGGCGATGCCCACGCAGGCACGGCGGAGCACCGGCTCCGGAATGGCCGCGCGCAGCCAGGAGCCCGAAGCTTCGAAAGCCGTGGTAAACACCCCGGCTGACACCATGAACAGGCCGAGCCCCAGCGCCTCGAACAGGTACTCCGGCAGGTGATCAGCCAGCCGGGCCCAGGCGGTGGCTGGGGCGCTCAAGTCAGCCCCCGGTCTCGAAGCCGGGGTACAGCGTCATGCCGCCGTCGACGAAGAGGCTGATGCCATGGACGTAGTCGGCGTAGTCGGAGGCGAGCCACACCGCGGCATGCCCGATTTCATCAGCCTCGCCAATGCGTTTGTAGGGGATCAGTTTCATCAGCTCCGCGTACGCCTCCGGCGTATCCCAGGCGTCCATGTTGATCGGCGTGCGGATTGCGCCGGGGCAGATGGAATTGACACGAATCCGGTAGGGCGCGACCTCCTGCGCAATGCTTTTCATCATGAGCATCACGCCGCCCTTGGAGGCGGCGTAGTTGACGTGACCCGCCCAGGGAATGACCTCGTGCACGGAGCTGATGCACAGGATCTTGCCCGCCGCGCAGGAGACTTCCGGCCGCACGCCGCGGCGGCGAAACTCGCGCACCGCGGCGCGCGAGCACAGGAATTGTCCGGTCAGATTGACGCTGATGACCCGATTCCACTGCGCCAGCGTCATCTCATGGAGCGGGGCATCCTGCTGCAGTCCGGCGTTGTTGACGAGCACGTCGATCGTGCCGAACTCCTCGATCGCCCGGCGGAACATGGCTTCCACCTGCGTTTCATCGCTCACGTCGGCACGCACGGCGATGGCCTTGACGCCGCGGGAGGCGATTTCCGCCACCAGGCTCCGGGCCTTGTCCTCGCCCGAGGAGTAGTTGACGACCACGTCGGCGCCCGCTTCGGCGAGCGCGAGCGCAATGGCACGGCCGATGCCGGAACTGGCCCCCGTGACCAGGGCCTTCTGACGCGCCAGCAGCGGCTGAGGCGGCACGCGCGGCATGAGCGGCGTGGGCAGGTGCTGATAGCTCACCGGTACCTCCATGTTGTATTCCTCAGTTGTGCGTGGTCTTGGGCTTGGCCTTGCGGCGTGCGGTCAGGGTCGTGGCCGGTGTATCGGGCAGAGTCTCCGCGGCCTCCCCCGTCTCGGCCCGCGTCGCTGCAGCGGCGCGCGCCGCCAGGGTTTGCTGGTAGCGCGGCATCAACAGCTTGGCCACCAGGCCAGTCCAGCCGGTCTGGTGCGAGGCGCCGACACCGCGGCCGCTGTCGCCGTGGAAGTATTCGTAGAACAGCACGTGATCCCGGAACAGGGCATCCTGCTGCAGGCGCGGGTGATCGGCGTAGACCGGCCTCCTGCCGCTGTCGTCCTGGAGGAAAATGCGCGTCAGGCGGGTGGCCAGCTCGCTGGCCGCTTCTTCCAGCGTCACAAAGCGGCCGGATCCCGTGGGGCATTCGATGCGAAAGTCATCACCGTAGTAATGGTGAAATTTCTGCAGCGATTCAATCAGCAGGAAATTGACCGGAAACCAGATCGGTCCGCGCCAGTTGGAGTTACCACCGAACAGCCCCGAATCAGACTCCGCCGGTTGGTAGCCGACACGAAGATCCATCCCATCGACGTGATAGATGTAGGGCGTATCGGCATGCGCACGCGACAGGGCACGTATGCCGTAGGGCGAGAGGAACTCGGTCTCATCCAGCATCCGCTTGAGGAGTCGCTTCATGCGGTGGCCGCGCAGGAGCGAGAGCAGCCGCCGATTGCCACGGCCCTCCTCATTCCAGTGCGAAACCAGCGACGCCAGATCCGGCCGGTAGGCGAGGTACCATTCCAGGCGCCGCTTGAAATCCGGGACCCGCTCGAGCAGTTCCGGCTCCAGGGTCTCGACGGCAAACAGCGGGATCAGGCCCACCATGGAGCGCACCTTCAGCGGTGTCATGGCCCCGTTCGGCAGGTGCAATACGTCGTAGAAGAACTTGTCGTTGTCATCCCACAGGCCGATGCCCTCGTCGCCGATATTGTTCATGGCTTCGGCGATTTGCAGGAAGTGCTCGAAGAACTTCGTGGCCACGTCTTCGTA
>DASWFL010000149.1:0-3965 GCA_036394255.1 Steroidobacteraceae bacterium | reverse complement strand
GAACCCCGCGGACGCCGGCACGGTGCTGGGCACCTCGCTCATTGAATGGCTCCTGAATGTGTGCCCGTCCTGGCCGCACGCGACGAGGCCGGCGGAATTCGCGGCACCGCTCGCAGGCCCTGTGCCGGTGCTGGTGCTCGCCGGGGAGCACGATCCGGTGACGCCGCCACGCTACGCGGAGGCCATCGCGCGCACGCTGCCGAACGGGCGGGTCCTGAAGGTAGCGGGGCAGGGCCACGGTCTGCTGGCCGTGGGCTGCATGCCGCGCCTGCTGGGGGAATTCATCCGCACGCTCGATGCACGCCGCCTGGACGCACACTGCCTCGATGAACTGGGCCAGACGCCCTCCTTCGTCGATGCCAACGGGCCCAACCCGTGAACGGGCCCAACCCGTGATCGAGCTGCACGAGCTGCGCAAATCCTTCGGCGCCGTGCGCGCCGTCGACGGCGTCTCCTTCGTGGCGCGCGACGGGGAAATCACCGGGCTCCTCGGGCCCAACGGCGCCGGCAAGACCACCACGCTGCGCATGCTCTACACCCTCATGCGCCCGGATGCCGGCAGCATCCACGTCGATGGCCTCAGCGCGGAGGAGGAGCCGCTCGCGGTGCGGCGCCTGCTGGGCGTGCTGCCCGATTCACGCGGCCTGTACAAGCGCCTGACTGCGCGCGAGAACATCGAGTATTTCGCCGCGCTCCAGGGACTGGACGCCGCGACGGCCCGCGCGCACACCGACGCCCTGATCGACACGCTCGGGATGGCCGATCTCGCCGCGCGCCGCACCGAAGGCTATTCGCAGGGCGAGCGGGTGAAAACGGCGATCGCGCGGGCGCTGGTGCACAAGCCGCGCAACGTGGTGCTCGATGAGCCGACGAACGGGCTGGACGTCATGGCGACGCGGAGCCTGCGCGAGTTCCTGCGCCGGTTGCGAGGCGAGGGCCGCTGCGTGCTGCTGTCCACGCACCTGATGCAGGAAGTGGCGGCGCTGTGCGACCGCATCGTGATCATCGCGCACGGCCGGGTGGTGGCCGAGGGTACGCCCGATGAACTGCGCGCCGTGGCGGCCGAATCAAATCTCGAAGAAGCCTTCATGCGGATCATCACGGCGGCCGCACCTGGCAGCGCCGCGGCAGGCGGTGCCCCATGAGCCCGGCGCTGACGGTCTTCGTCAAGGAATGCCGCGAGAGCCTGCGCGACCGGCGCGTGCTGCTCAACAGCCTGGTGCTCGGGCCGCTTCTGGGCCCGCTGCTGTTCCTGGTGCTGATGCGCCTGGTCGTCGGGCGTGAGCTGGAGAAGGCCGAGCAGCCGCTGCCGGTCGTCGTCATCCATGGCGAACGCGCGCCCGAGCTGATCACCGCGCTCCGGCAGATGGGCCTGGAGGAAAAGCCGCCGGTCGCCGATGCCGAGCTCGCGGTGCGCGAGCAGCGGATCGACCTGGCGCTGCGCGTGGCGGCGGACTACGGTGCGGACTGGCGCGCGGGACAGCCCGCGCAGGTCGAGCTCATCTACGACTCCTCCCGCCGTGAGGCCCACGGCGACGTGGAGCGCCTGCGCGGGATGCTGGAGTCCTACAGCCGGCGCCATGGCGCGTTGCGCCTGCTGGCGCGCGGCCTCTCGCCCGCCATCGCCACGCCGCTGGTCGTCGCCTCGCGGGATACCGCGACGCCGCAGGCGCGCGGCGCGCTGCTGTTCGCCATGCTGCCCTACATGCTGGTGCTGACCATCTTCATCGGCGGCATCTGGCTGGCGGTCGATTCCACCGCGGGCGAGCGTGAACGCCAGTCGCTCGAGCCGCTGCTCATCAATCCGGTGCCGCGCGACCGGATCCTGCTCGGCAAGCTCCTCGCCACCGCGGCGTTCAGCCTCGCCAGCCTGACGCTGGGACTGCTGGCCTTCCTGCTGGTGGGGCATTTCATGCCCACCGAGGAACTGGGCCTGAGCCTGGCGCTTGGGCCGCACTTCATCGCCGTGGCCCTGCCGATGCTGGTGCCGCTGGTGCTGCTGATCTGCATCGCGCAGATCCTGATCGCGGCCTTCGCCCGCACGGTGCGCGAAGCGCAGACCTACCTGGGCCTCGCGCAGCTGGTGCCGCTCATTCCCTCCATCGTGCTGAGCGTGCTGCCGGTCAAGGCGCAGTTGTGGATGTACGCCGTGCCCCTGCTCGGCCAGCAGCTGGCGCTCATGCGCCTGCTGCGCGCCGAGCCGGTGGCAGCGATTGCGCTGTCCCTGAGTGCCGCGGCCACGATGCTCGCGACGCTCGCCGTATTCGCCCTGACCCGCCGTCTCTACGAGTCCGAGCGGCTCGCGATCTCGACCTGAGCGCTCAGGGCGTGCCGCCCGCGCCGGCGGCGCCGGCGTCGCCGCCCGGTCTGGCCGCTGGCGGCGGGCAGCGGCAGGCGGGACAGCCGTGATCGAGCACGATGCGCCAATGGCCGTCGCGCTCGCGCCGCCACACCGAATTGAAAGTGCCGATGCGCCGCCCGTCCGGCGCCAGGACCGGCCCGCTGCTCAAGGCCAGCCGGCCTGATTCGAGCACTTCGACGGTTTCGGGCGCCCAGGAGAAAGGCGCCTTGGCGCCCTCGAAGTAACCGCGCCAGGCGGCGACGATGGCCCCGGGCCCGCGGTGCACCGGATCGTCGACAAACACCGCGTCGGGCGCGAGGAAGCGGGTGAAGGCGCCGAGATCGCGCGCGGCCAGGGTCGCGGCAAAGGCGGTTTCGGTGGCCCGCACCTCGCCGGCGAGCGCCTCCAGGCGGTCCGCGGCGGCGGCCGGAAGAGCGAGGAGCAGGGCCAGAAGAGCGGAGGCGCAGCGCAGGGTCATGGCGAATCCCCGAGGAAATTGCGATTGCGGAGGCGCGACAATAGACTCAGCCGCGGCGCGGCGCCAGATTCGCGGTCCTACCCATGCAATCACTCATCATCGGCCTGCTACTGTTCCTCGGCGTGCATTCCGTTGCGATCGTCGCACCCCAATGGCGCGACCGGATGGCGCTGCGCCTGGGCGCGCAGCTCTGGCGCGGCCTGTATTCGCTGCTGTCACTGGCCGGTTTCCTGCTGATCATCCACGGCTTCGCGCTCGCCCGGGCCGCCCCGATCGTCTGGTACGTACCGGCAGCCGGGCTGCGCAGCCTCACGCGGGTGCTGATGCTGCCCGTGTTTCCGCTGCTGCTCGCGGCCTATCTGCCCGGGCGGATCCAGAAGGCGGCGAAGCACCCCCTGCTCGCGGCGGTCAAGCTCTGGGCCTTTGCGCACCTGCTGTCCAATGGCAACGCCGCGGACGTGCTGCTGTTCGGCGGCCTGCTCGTCTGGGCGGTGACCGATCGGATCTCGCTCAAGCGCCGCCCCGCGCGGCCCGTGCCGGGCGCGAAGCCGTCGCGGTGGAACGATCTGATCGCGATCGTCCTTGGACTGGTCCTGTACTGGATGTTCATGAACTGGGCGCACCTGAAGCTGATCGGCGTCTCCCCGCTGGGCTGAGCCGCTCATGTGCGGGCGCTATGTTTCGCGCGAGCAGGCGGCGATCGAGCGCGAGTACCACATCCGCGTCCGCAATCCCTTCGAGCGCGTGTACAACGCCGCACCCTCGATGCTCCTGCCCGTGATCCGCCCGGGCGAGGCCCTGCCCATGCGCTGGGGCCTGATTCCGGGCTGGTGGTCCCAGCCCACCCTGCCCAGCGCGACGATCAACGCGCGGAGCGAGGATGCCGCGGCCAAGCCGATGTGGCGCGGCGCGGTGCGGCATGCGCGCTGCCTGGTTCCGGCCATGGGCTGGTACGAATGGCACACGGCCGAAGCGGGCAAGGTGCCGCATTTCATCCACGCCGCGGGGATGGCCGGCTGCAGCTTCGCGGGCCTGTGGTCGGAATGGAAAGACCCCGAGGGCGAAGCGCGGCTCAGTTTCGCGATCCTGACCCGTGCCGCCTCGGCGGCCCTGCTGCCGCTCCACCACCGCATGCCTGTGGTGCTC
>DASWFL010000148.1:0-4087 GCA_036394255.1 Steroidobacteraceae bacterium | reverse complement strand
CCAGCAGCCACTGATCCAGCCGCCGCCGGTGGGCCGGATCGCGCTGCCAGCGCGCAAACAGCAGCCCGGCGGCCACCAGCGCCAGCAGCAGCCAGATGCCGTAATGACGGATGAAATCGCTCAAGCCCACCAGCACCCGCGTCATGAACGGCAGTTGCGCGTGGCTGTTTTCGAACACCTGCACCACCTTGGGCACGACATAGGCGAGCAGGATTGAAACAATGATGAAGCTCATGGCCGTGAGCACGATCGGGTAGAGCATCGCGCCCAGCACCTTCTGGCGCAGGATCTCACGGCCCTCGGTGTATTCGGCGAGGCGCTCGAGCACCAGGTCCAGATGCCCGGATTGTTCCCCGGCGGCGACCGTGGCGCGGTAGATCTCGGGGAAGACGCGCGGGAAATCCGCCAGTCCCGCCGCCAGCGTATGGCCCTCCATGACGCGGGCACGCACGCCCAGCAGGACACTCTGTACCCGCGGCCGCTCCGTCTGCTCCGAGACGGCGAGCAGCGCCTCCTCCAGCGGCAGCGCCGCACGCACCAGCGTGGCGAGCTGGCGGGTCAGGAGCGACAGCTCGGTGGTCGAGACGCGCCTGAGCAGGCCGAAGCGGGCGCCGCCGCGCTGCTCACGCGATTCCCGCGCCACCACCTCCGCGACCGCCACCGGCAACAGGGACTTCTCGCGCAGCAGCGCACGCACGTGACGCGCGGTGTCGCCCTCCAGGACCCCTTTGTGCTGCTGGCCCGCGCTGTCGAGCGCCGTGTATTCAAAGGCACCCACGGCTGCGCCCTAGTCTTCGCGCGTGACGCGCAGGACTTCCTCGATCGTGGTTTCGCCGCGCCGCACCTTGGCGAGCCCGTCGTCGCGTATCGAGTGCGTGTGGGCGCGCGCCCGGCGCTCCAGTTCCTGTTCGCTGGCGCCATCGTGAATCATGGTGCGCATCGCATCGTCGACCACGATCAGCTCGTAGATGCCGGTGCGGCCACGGTAGCCCTTGGCGCCGCCGCCGGGACGGTACAGCGTCGGTGAGGCCTGGTCCGGGGCCAGCCCGAGGAGTCTGCGTTCGTAGTCACCGGCGAGGAAGGACTGGCGTGCGTCGGGGCGCAGTACCCGCACCAGGCGTTGCGCGACGACGCCGATCAGGCTCGATGAGAGCAGGAAGGGTTCGATGCCCATATCCCGCAGGCGCGTCAAGGCGCCGGCGGCGGTATTGGTGTGCAGCGTGGAGAGCACCAGGTGTCCGGTGAGGGAGGCCTGGACCGCGATCTGCGCGGTCTCGAGGTCGCGGATTTCACCCACCATCACCACGTCGGGGTCCTGGCGCAGGATGGCGCGCAGCCCGCGCGCGAAGGTCATCTCTACCTTGGTGTTGACCTGCGTCTGACCGATGCCGTCGATGTAATACTCGATCGGATCCTCCACGGTCATGATATTGCGCGTGTTGTCGTTGAGGCGTTCCAGTGCCGCGTACAACGTGGTGGTTTTGCCGGAGCCGGTGGGACCAGTGACCAGCAGAATCCCGTGCGGTTTATGGATCAGCTCGTCGATGAGCTGCTGGGTCGGCGCATCCATGCCGAGGGATCCGAGCTCCAGCCGCCCGGCCTGCTTGTCGAGCAGGCGCAGCACCACGCGCTCGCCGTGCCCGGAAGGAATCGTGGAGACGCGCACGTCCACCGACCGGCCCGCCACCCGCAGACTGATGCGCCCATCCTGCGGGAGGCGTTTCTCGGCGATATCGAGGCGCGACATGACCTTGATGCGCGAGACCACCAGCGGCGCCACCGCGCGCCTGGACTGCAGCACCTCGCGCAGCACCCCGTCCACGCGGAAGCGCACCACGAGCCGGTTCTCGAAGGGTTCGATGTGGATGTCGGAAGCATTCTCGCGTACCGCCTGGGTGAGCACGGCGTTGATCAGCCGGATGATCGGTGCGTCGTCGTTGCTTTCCAGCAGGTCGGCCTGCTCGGGCAGCTCCTGCACCAGATGCGCGAGGTCGGTATTGCCTTCCAGCCCCTCGACCGCCTGCATCGATTCATTGCCCGCTTCGTAGGTCTTTTGCAGCAGGGCGTCGAATTCCTCCGGAGCGACCGGCGTAAAGCTTAAAGGTACACGCAGCTGGCGGCGCGCCTCGGCGATCGCCGCCGGCGCCACGGGCGGTCGGTACAGGCACTCTGCGACGCCGTCCGGGCCGCTGCGCACCAGCAATCCGTGGCGACGCGCGAACGCAAAGGGCAGGCGCAGTTCCGGCGCAGCCGGCGGATCGCTCAAGGCGTGCTCCGGGGCGCTGGCTCGGCACCCGGCGGGGCGGGCGCTGCGCCTGGAGGAGTGGCCGCCGCGCCCGGCCCAGCCGGTGCGGGTGCTTGCGGGGCCGGCGCCGCGCCGGGCGGTGCGGGGCTCGCCGCCTTGGGCGCCACCGGCGCCGCCAATAGCGGCTGCGCGAGCGGCGCGAGCTCTTCGCCCTTCTGCATGCGCTGCAGCGGCAGGACGGTGGACTCGCGATTCAGCCGCCGCTGCTCGTCACGCATGTAGTTGTACTTGCTGTCCGTCTCCAGGGCCGCCTGGTGGTCATCACGCAGGATGTGCGGCTGGATGAACACCATGAGGTTCGTCTTGGTCTTGCTGGTGTCGCGCGTGCGGAACAGTTCCCCGAGCAGGGGGATGCGGCCCAGCCAGGGCACCCGTTGCTCGGAGTTGATCGCCTTGTCCTGGATCAGGCCGCCGATGACCAGCGTGCCGCCGTCCGGAATCAGCACCGTGGTGCTGATGGTGCGCTTGTTGGTGATCAGATCGACCGCGCCGGCCGAGCTGCCCGCGAGGCTGGAACTCTCGACCGCGATCTTGAGCACGACCGCATCGCCCTCGTTGATCTGCGGGGTCACGGTCAGGATCGTGCCGACCTGCTGGCGCTGCACCGTCTGGAAAGCGCTCGCCGCCCCGGTGGTGTTGGTGTATTGCCCGGTGATGAACGGCACTTCCTGCGCCACCTCGATCTTCGATTCCTCGTTGTCGCGCATCGTGATCGTCGGATTGGACACGATATTGGTGCGCGAATCGCCCTGCAGGGCGCGGATGATGGCCCCGAAATTCACGCCCGTGGCCTGCAGCCGGCCGATCCCGACGGTCGTGCCGGTCAGTTTGCTGAGGTCGGTGGTCGTGCCCTTGGTGAGCCCGTAGAGATCGATCGCGGAGGTGCCGCCGATCGGCTCGACGAAGCCCCCGACCGCCAGCTTGCTGTTGGAGCCGTCGATCAACCAGTTCACGCCGAGGTCCGATGTCTTGTCGGCCGTGACTTCGACGATGATCGCCTGGACCTCCACCTGCGCGCGGCGGATGTCGAGCTTGTCGATCACGGCGTTGATCGCGCGCATCGTGCGTTGCGGGGCCGTGATGATCAGCGCGTTGGTGTCCTTGTCCGCCCAGATGGTGCCGGTGCCCCCCGCGAGGGAGACCGTGGCGGCACTGGCCGCACTCAGCGGCGTCTGCGCCATCGGATTGGGGACCGGGCCGCGTGGGCCGCCCGTAGTGGAAGTGGAACCGCTCCCGGTGATCTGCTCCTTGAGCTTGGAGGCGAGGTCCTCGGCCTTGGCGTAATTCAGGTAGCGCACGAAGGTCTCGCCGCCGGTATCGAGCGGCGTGTCCAGATTCGCGATCAGTGCGCGCAGCCGCAGGCGCTGCGCCGCATCGCCGGTCATCAGCACGCTGTTGGAACGATCGTCGGCCACGATATGCACCGTGGCCCCACCGGCCTCCGCGCCGGCCGGGCCGCTCAGGGAGCTCAGGACGCGCACCGTCTCCGCCGCGGTCGCGCTCTGCAGCGGAATCACGTCGATGTCCGAATTGCCCGACTGGTCGATGCGCGCAATGATGCGCGCCATGCGATTGACGTTGGCGCCGCGATCCGAGATCACCAGCATGTTGGCGCCGGTCACGGCCGAGAGCTGGGCATTCTGCGGCATCAGCGGGCGCAGCACCGGCACGAGCTGCGCGGCGCCGACATTCGTGACCGTGATGACCTGCGTCACCACGTCGTCCGAGGACGCGCTGACACGGTTCGGCAGATCATCGCCGGGGAGCTGGCGCATGTTGGCA
>DASWFL010000147.1:0-6877 GCA_036394255.1 Steroidobacteraceae bacterium | reverse complement strand
TCGATGACCTTGTCGTTGACCTGGTTGGCCTCGACCAGTTGCCAGACCCGCTTGGTCAGATCGGGCGGCAGCACCCGCCGGTCCTGCAGCGTCCACAACCGTTCCAGGATGATCGCCAGGGCGACGACTGAAAACAGGATGATGGGCCCCATCATCAAGCCGCCGGCGCGCACGATTTCCCACATTCCCGTTTCTTCTCCGCAAGAGGTCCGACCGCGCATGATACCTAAGGCGGCTCGGATAAACCTGTCCGTGAGCGTGGCCTTGCGCGCTGAACAATTCCGCCGGCGAGGGAATCAGGGCCCGCACCGGGCCATGGAGACTCCTCACGCCTGCGTCGCTGTGGCGGCGCGGCGCGGGCTGTTAGAGTGCGCCACGAATGCAACGCAGATTCGTCAAGCAGCTGGGCCAGTGGTTGGAGGCGCGTCGCGACCACTGGTCGCTGCGGCTCTTCGGGCAGCGCCTCATGGATCCGCAGCTGTGGTCCCTGAACCGGCACGCCATCACGACCGCCTTCGGGGCGGGCGTGGCGATCGCTTTCATTCCGCTGCCGGTGCACACCGTGGTGGGCGTGCTGGCAGCCCTGTATTGGCGCTTCAATCTGCCGGTGGTGCTCGCCAGCTCCTGGGTGGTCAATCCGTTCACGGTGGTGCCCGTCTATTACGGCGCATACCGGCTCGGCACCCTGCTGCTGCACAGCCGGCCGCGGCAGTTCGCGTTCCAGCTCAGCTGGCGCTGGCTGGAGCATGGCCTCGGTCCGCTGTGGAAGCCCTTCCTGCTGGGATGCCTGGTCAGCGCGATCGTCTGCGGCCTGTGCGCGCGCTGGGGACTGGAGCTGGCCTGGCGCCAGGGCGTCATGCGCAAGCTCCGGCTGCGCCGGCGCGAGCCGCCGGCGGCAGGACGGACGCGCTAACGCAGGATCCCGTTGTCCAGCTCCACCACCCGATCCATGCGCGCGGCCAGCCGCGTATCGTGCGTCACCACCACGAGACTGGTGCCCAGCTCGCGATTCAGTTCCAGCAACAACCCGAATACCTGTTCGGCATTGCGGCCGTCGAGATTGCCGGTCGGCTCATCGGCGAGCACCAGGCGTGGCGTGCTCACCAGTGCCCGGGCGACCGCCGCCCGCTGGCGCTCCCCGCCCGAGAGTTGATGCGGACGGTGACGCAATCGGGCCGCCAGTCCCACCCGCTCCAGCAGGCCCGCAGCCCGTGCCGCGGCGTCGGCCGCTCCCATGCGCCGCACCAGCAGGGGCATGGCGACATTCTCCAGCGCGCTGAACTCCGCCAATAGATGGTGAAACTGGAAGACGAAGCCCATCGTGCGATTGCGCAGCGTGCTGCGCTCCTGCTCGGTCAGCGCGTGCAGGTCGCGGCCTTCGATTTCCACGCGGCCCGCGTCGGGCCTGTCGAGCCCGCCGAGGATCTGCAGCAGGGTCGTCTTGCCTGAGCCGGAGACGCCGATAATTCCAAGCCGTTCACCGGCACGCACCTCGAGGTTCAGGCCACGCAGCACCTCGAGGGTCGTCGAACCTTCCCGGAATCGCCGCTCTACCGCGCGGGCGCAGAGCACGGGTCCTGCAACCTTCGCCTGCACTTCAGTCATGTCGCAATGCCTCCGCCGGCTCGGTCAGGGCGGCTCGCCATGCAGGATACAGGGTTGCCAGGGCACACAGCAGAAAGGCCACCGTGCACACCCGCAGTACATCGCGCCCTTCCACGTAGGCGGGCAGCTCGCTCATGAAGTAGACACGCGCATCGAGGAACTGCGCGCCGCTCAGATGCTCGGCCGTGGCCACCAGCGCGCCGATATGATCGGCGATCAACCAGCCCAGCAGCGCACCGCCGATAGTGCCGGCGAGACCGATCAGCACGCCCTGCACCGTGAAGATGGCCAGCACATTGCGCGGCTGCGCGCCCAGCGTGCGCAGGATGGCGATCGCCGGGCGCTTCTCGCGCACCACCATCACCAGTGTCGCGACGATATTGAAGGCCGCGACCGCCACGACCAGCATCAGGATCAGGAACATCATCGTCTTGGTGACCTGGATCGAGCGGAAGAACGAGGAGTGGTTGCGAGTCCAGTCGCTGACGAAGAAGCCGCCGCCGAGCTGCAGCGCAAGATCGCGCACCACGCGCGGCGCGGAGAGCGGATCGCGCAGCGCGAGGCGCAGGCCGCTCACCTGGTCACCGAGCCGGTAGACGCGTGCCGCATCCTGCAAGGCGGCCAGCGCCAGTGCACTGTCGTACTCGTACATTCCGGAATGAAACAGGCCGCTGACGTGAAAGCGCCGCATTGTGGGCGTCAACCCCGCCGGCGTCACGCTGCCCTGGGGCGCGATGAGCACAACGTCGTCCCCCACCTTCACTTCCAGCGCTTCGGCCAGCGCGTCGCCCAGCACGATGCGATAGCTGCCGGAGGCGAGTGCGTCGATCGTGCCACCGCGGATGAGTTGCGTGAGGCTCACCGCGCGCCGCTCCTGCGCCGGCAGCACCCCACGCAACTGTGTCGGGACCGCCCGCGCGCCATGCACCAGCATCGCCTGCACCTCGATGTAGGGCACTGCCGCGACGACCCCGGGTTGCGCCTGGGCCTGCGCCTGCGCGAGACGCCAGTCGGGCAGCGGGCCGCCCAGGCCCATCAGCGTCGCGTGCGAAGTCACGCTGAGGATGCGGCTGCGCAGCTCGCGCTCGAAGCCGTTCATCACCGACAGCACGACGATCAGCACCGCTACGCCCAGCGCCAGGCCGAGTATCGAGACGATGGAAATGAAGGACAGCAATCCGTGCCGCTGCGTCGAGCGCAGGTAGCGCGTGCCGATCATGATTTCGTAATGCGCCTTCATGTTCTATTCATAGCGCAGCGCGGCCGCCGGTGGCGTTGCTGCGGCGCGCAGGGCCGGGTAGACCGTGGCGGCCAGCGTCAGCAGCAGCGCCGCGACACTGATCCACAGCACATCGCGCGCGTGCAACTCGGAAGGCAGGGTGGTGATGTAGAACACGTCGGCATCGAAGAAGCGGAATCCGAACAGGCGCTGGAGAAATGGGGCGATGTGAGCCACGTTCACGGCCACCAGCACACCCAACGCGACGCCGGCCGCAACGCCACACCAGCCAATCACCAGCCCCTGGGTGATGAACACCCGCAGCACCGTGCCGGGAGCGGCACCGAGCGTGCGCAGGATCGCGATGTCGGTGCGCTTGTCGGTGACTACCATGACCAGCATGGCGACAATGTTGAACGCCGCCACGCCGACCACCAGCATCAGGATCATCGCCACCATCGTCTTTTCGATGCGGATGGCGCGGAAGTAGCTGGCATTGTCCTGCGTCCAGTCGCGCACCACCGTCCCGGCGCCGGCCGCGGCCCGCACCGCCGGCATGAAATCGGGCACCGCCAGCGCATCGGCAAATCGCAGCCGCAGGCCGCTGGCGCCGCTCGCCTGCGGGGCGAAGGCCTGCACGTCGGCCAGCGAGGCGAGTGCCAGTATCTCATCGTGGTCCTGGATGCCGGCCGCGAACATCCCCGCCACGACGAAGACCCGGAGTCGGGGTTCCGGCGCCGCGGACTCACTCGCGATCGGCACCAGCAGGGTGACGGAATCACCCACGGTCACGCCCAGCTGCTCGGCCAGCGCCTCGCCCAGGATCAGCCGGTCACTGCCCGGTTCGAGCGCCGCCATGCGGCCGCTCACCAGGAGCGAGGCGAGCTGCGTCACCTCGCCCTCGCGCCGCGGATCGACGCCGCGCAGGGTGACGGGCAGCATGTCGCTGCCGTGCATGGCGAGCGCCTGCAGATCCATGTACGGTGCGACCCCGACCACACCGGGCAGGCTGCGCAGCCGGGCGCCCAGTTCGCTGAGGTCCGCGCTGGCCGCCGGACGCGCATCGACGATCCGCGCGTGTGCACTGAGCGCCAGCAGCCGCTCGCGCAATTCACTCTTCAACCCGTTCATGACCGACAGCACCACGATCAGTGCCGCGACGCCCAGGGCGACCCCGGCGAGCGACACCCAGGTGATGAAGGATACGAAGAAGGCGTGCCGGCGCGCCCGCACATAGCGCAGTCCGACGAACAGTGAAAGCGGCTGGAACATGAGCACGGCATTTAATCACGGGAGCCTCGGATACGGCGATCAAAGCGGATCGGCGTCACAGTTTTGCGCGACAGTCGGCTCGGGCCCCGGTGGCCCCTGGGGCCACGCCGCGGGCCGGTGCTATAGTCGAGAGCCTCCGATCTGGCGGACCGCCCTGGCATCCAAGGAGCAGCCATGAAAGCAAGCAGCCTGAGCCTGGCACTGACGCTGACCAGCCTCTGGTGCGCCGCTGCCACAGCCGAAACCATAGTGGTGGACGACCAGGTGGTGGTGCGGCCCTCCACGGTCGAGGTCCCCGCGCGCGGCCAGAAGATGAGCGTCGTCGAGGCGCGCTTCGGCGCGCCCCAGACCCGGCACGCGGCGGTCGGCACGCCGCCGATCACGCGCTGGGACTACGCCGGTTTCAGTCTTTTCTTTGAGAACGATCGCCTCATCGACGCCGTCGCCGTCGGCCCCTGAGACCTTCGGGTCCATCCCCGAACCTGCCGGCCGGCCCCGAGACTTGTAATCGGGCGCTGCCCAGCTAAGCTCGCGCGCTGAAATCCGTAACGAGCCGGTTGCCCGCGCACCGGCACGGTGACCTGTTGCATGTCCGTTCTGCTCCGACCCGCAATTCCCGCCCCCGGCCCTTCCCGGTTGCAGTGGCCTGCGCTGCCCACCGGCGCGCGCGCGCTGGCGCTGGCCGAGGCGGTGCTGGCCGATACGCGACCCTGGGTGCACGTCGCCGCTGATGTGCGCGAACTGGAACGGCTGGCGCTCGAGCTGCGCTTTTTCGGCGGCCCGGCGCTCGAGATCCTGACGCTCCCGGACTGGGAGACGCTCCCCTACGACCAGTTCTCGCCGCACCCGGACATCGTATCCGAGCGGCTGCGCACGCTCGCGCGTCTCGCTGACTTCCGGCAGGGCATCCTGCTGCTGACGGCCGACAGCCTGCTCACGCGCCTGCCGCCGGTCAGCTACGTCAGCGCACGCAGCTTTTCGCTCGAGCGCGGTGCAGCGCTCGCCATCGAGTCGCTCCGCCGGCGCCTCAGCGCGGCCGGGTATGCAAGCGTGAGCCAGGTGAGCGGGCCCGGTGAGTTTGCATTGCGCGGTTCGCTCTTCGATGTGTGGCCGATGGGCACGGAGCTGCCGGTCCGGATCGATCTGCTCGAAGATCGGATCGACTCCCTGCGACGCTTCGATCCGGAGACACAGCGCTCGCTCGAGCCCATCGACGCGCTGCGCCTGCTGCCGGCGCGCGAAATCCCGCTCGACACCGAATCGGTCCGCGAGTACCGCCGGCGTTTCCGCTTGCGGTTCAGCGGCGATGTGGCGCGCCTGAACCTGTATCGCGGCGTCAGTGAAGGGATCGCGCCGCCGGGCATCGAGTACTACCTGCCCCTGTTCTTCCCGGCCACCGCCAGCCTCATGAATTACCTGCCTGCCGACCTGGTGCTCGCCACTGAACCGGGACTCGACGCGGCGCTGGCCGCCTCGTGGCAGGCGATCGGCGCGCGCTATGAGCAATACCGGCACGATCGCGAGCGCCCGCTGCTCGCTCCCGAGGAGATCTTCGTCAGCCCGGCAGAGCTCGGCACGCAGCTCGCGGCGCATCCGCAGGTGGACCTCGGCGCAGCCGGCGGCACCGAGGCGAGCGAGCCCGGCAGTGCCTGCCTGGCGCCTCCGGACTTCAGGCTCGATGCGCGTGCCAGCGAGCCGCTCGCGCCGCTGATGGCCTTCCTCGACCAGTACCCGGGCCGCGTGCTGGTGGCCGCCGATTCCCCCGGCCGCCGCGAAGTGATCACGCAGATGCTCGTAGCCCACGGGCGCACGCCGCGCGGCGTGAGTGGCTGGGCGCAGTTCGTGGACGGCGGCGCGAAACTCGCCATCATCGTCGCCGGTGACGTGCGCGGCCTGGGGCTGCGCGACCCGCCGCTCATGCTGCTGACCGAGAGCCAGCTGTTTGGCACACGCGCCCGGCAGGAGCGGCGCCGGCGGCTCACCCTGGCCGATCCGGCCACGATTCTGCGCAACCTGCAGAGCCTCGAGCCCGGGGCGCCGGTCGTGCATGAGACCTACGGCGTGGGCCGCTATCTGGGCCTCGAGCTCATGCAGATCGGGGGTGAGACGGGCGAATTCCTGCTGCTCGAATACCGCGACGGGGACCGCGTCTACGTGCCCGTGCACGCGCTGCACCTCGTCAATCGCTACGCGGGAGGGAGCCCGGAGAGCGCCCCGCTCCATAAGCTCGGCACCGAACAGTGGGCCAAGGCCCGTCGCCGCGCCGCCGAAGCGGTGAGTGACGTCGCCGCCGAACTCCTCGATCTGCACGCCCGCCGGCACGCGCACCAGGCCGCGGTGCTGCGCGCGGGCGAAATCGAGTACCAGAGCTTCGCCAACGCCTTTCCCTTCGAGGAGACCGCAGACCAGGCGGACGCCATCGCCCAGGTGATCGCAGACCTCGGCCGCCCCACTCCGATGGACCGCATCGTCTGCGGCGACGTCGGCTTCGGCAAGACCGAGGTGGCGATGCGCGCGGCCTTCGTGGCGGTGCAGGCCGGCCATCAGGTCACGGTACTGGTCCCGACGACACTGCTGGCCGAGCAGCACCTGCAGAGCTTCCGCGATCGCTTCGCCGACTGGCCGGTGCGCATCGAGGCGCTGTCGCGGTTCCGCTCCAGGGTCGATGCCCACGCCGTGCTGGAAGGCTTCGAGAGCGGCCAGGTCGACATCCTGATCGCCACGCACAAGCTGCTGCACGTTGACGCCCGCGCGCGCCGACTCGGGCTGCTGATCGTCGAT
>DASWFL010000146.1:0-12839 GCA_036394255.1 Steroidobacteraceae bacterium | reverse complement strand
TGCGCGCCGCCTGCGACCGGCTCGGGCTCGGCTACAAGCCGACGGACGGCGCCGGCAAGCTGCAGATCGAGATCTTCGGCAAGACCGCCGAGCACGCGCTGCTCGATCCCACCTTCGTGTGCGCCTATCCGACCGAGGTCTCGCCGCTCTCGCGCGCCAACGAGGCGGATCCCTTCCTCACTGATCGCTTTGAACTGTTCATCGCCGGCCGCGAACTGGCCAATGGCTTCTCGGAGCTCAATGACCCGGAAGACCAGGCGGCGCGCTTCCGCGCGCAGGTCCAGCGCCTGGAGGCGGGCGACGACGAGGCGATGCACTACGACGCCGACTATATCCGGGCGCTGGAGTACGGCATGCCGCCCACCGCCGGCCTCGGAGTCGGCGTGGACCGGCTGGTGATGCTGCTGACCGACTCCGCCTCGATCCGCGACGTGCTGCTGTTTCCGCAGTTGCGGCCGGAATCCTGAGGGGCCTCCCGGTGGGCACGGGCTCAGCGAGCCAGGCGCCGCGCGCCACACGGCCGATCGGCGTCTTCGATTCGGGCGTCGGCGGGCTCACGGTGTTGCGCGCGTTGCGCTCGGCGCTGCCGGCGGAGAGCTTTCTGTACCTTGGCGATACCGCGCGCCTGCCCTACGGCACCAAGAGCGAGCACACGGTGGTGCGCTACGCCCTGCAGGCGGCGGATGAACTGGTCGAGCGCGACATCAAGTGCCTGGTCATTGCCTGTAATACGGCATCCGCCGCCGCGCTGCCGGCCTTGCAGGAGCGCTACGCCGGACTGCCCGTGATCGGGGTGATCGAACCCGGCGCCCGCGCGGCCTGCGCCGGCTCGGCGAGCGGTCGCATCGCCGTGCTGGGCACCGAGAGTACCGTCCGGGGCGGTGCCTACATGCGCTCGATCCTGCGTCTCCGGCCGGACGCGCAGGTAGTGAGCGTCGCCTGCTCCCTGTTTGTTGCCCTGGCCGAGGAGGGCTGGACCGACGGGGATGTCGCCACGGCCGCCGCCGCGCGCTATCTCGGCCCGCTGCGCGCCGCCGGGCGGGCCGCGCCCGACATGGTGGTGCTGGCGTGCACGCATTTTCCGGTGCTCGAGGCCGTCATCGCCGCGGCCGTGGGGCCGGGCATGAACATCGTCGATTCCGCGGCGACCACGGCGGCGGCGGTGCGCACGGAACTGGAGCGGTCCGGCCTGCTGCGGAAAGAGTCGACCATCGCGGTGGCGCCCGAGCGCGTGCTGTTCCTGGCGACGGACGGAGCGGCGCGCTTTGCCGCGGTGGGCAGCCGCTTTCTGGGCGAGGCGATTGCCGCCGAAGCCATCGAACTGATCGACCTGTGAACCCCTACGGCCGCCTCGAGCGGCGCGGGGGCGGTCAGTGGGCGGCCGGCTTGCGGAAACGCAGCATGAACTGGTCGGTATGACCGCGGATGGACGGGTCAAACACGCCGGCCGTGCGTGGATCGCCGCCGTTACGCAGCGCGTCGCTTTCGGCGTCCAGCACGAAGCCGGCCGCAGCGGCTTCACGCCGCACCGCCGCCTGATCGATGCGATGCAGTGAATTCCGATCGGCGGAGGGCGGTGTGCCGGCGATGGCCGAATGATCGATGATGACGTACGCGCCGCCCGGCTTCAGCGCCGCAAAGGCGGCGCGGTTGATCTGGTCCACGTCACCGAATCCGTAGTAGGTGATGTGGAAGTCGTGGTAATTCTGCGCGGTGAACACCACGTCGAGCGGCTCTGGAAGGCTCAGGGCCGTGAACTCGCTACGCACCACCGTCACGTTCGGATACTGCGCGGCGACCTCGAGCGCCGACTTTTCCCAGCTCGCGACGGTCGCGTCAGGGCGGACCACCGGATAGACGCGGCCCTGCTCGCCCACGGCGACCGCCAACAGGCGCGTGAAGTAGCCTCCGCCGGGCAGGAGCTCGCCCACCCGCGCGCCCGGCCTGGCGCCGGCGAAGGCGAGAGTTTCGGCGGCGTGGCGGGCGTCATCGCGCGCCGTGTCCGCCGGGGGACGGCGCGGGTCCGATAGGGCGGCCAGGATACCGGGAGACTGCCCGGTGAGTGGCGGGGTGCCCGGCAGCGGGGCGGTACGCTGAGCGGCACAGGCGATGAGCACCAGGGCCGCAGCGAGCGGCAGCAATGACTTGCGCATAGGCGATCTCCCCTCGAGCGGGCAGTTCGGTCGCGGATTGTGCAACATTGCCCGGGCAGCCGCCATTGCGACATCATGGCTGCGCTTCAGCATCGCGAGGAGCCCGAACGATGAGCAAGCTGCGCGTTCAAAGCTTCGCCCTGTCACTGGACGGCTATGGCGCCGGTCCCAACCAGGACCTCGACCATCCGCTGGGTGTGGGCGGCCGGGCCCTGCACGAATGGGCGTTCGCCACGCGGACGTTTCAGAAGATGTTCGGCGGCGACGGGGGGAGCACCGGCATTGACGAGGATTTCGCCGCGGCCGGATTTGTCAACATCGGCGCCTGGATCCTTGGCCGCAACATGTTCGGGCCCATCCGGGGGCCCTGGCCCGACGAGGCCTGGAAGGGCTGGTGGGGCGACAACCCGCCGTATCACGTACCGGTCTTCGTGCTGACCCACCATCCGCGCGCGCCGATCACGATGAACGGTGGCACGAGTTTTCACTTCGTGACCGGCGGCATTCATGCCGCGCTGGAGCGCGCCACCGAGGCCGCTAACGGACGGGACGTCAGGCTGGGCGGTGGAGTCGCGACGATCCAGCAATACCTGCGTGCCGGACTCGTCGATGAGCTGCACCTGGCCATCGCTCCAGTCCTGCTCGGGTCCGGCGAGCGCCTGTTCGCCGATCTCGACGCGGTGAAGCTGGGGTATCGCTGCATCCGGCATGTTCCGACTCCGAACGTCACGCATGTCGTGCTCGCGAGGTCGACCTAGGGTTATCAGGGGGCGGCGCTGCAACGCGCGCGGGCGCTCGACCGGAGAGTGCGCCTGCTGATTGACCGCGCGCGGCGCCGCTCGCAGGATCGGCCGCACTGCAAGGGCCCGCGGAGCGCGGGGCGAGCTCGGCTCGAGCCTCGCGTTGATCCTCGGCAACAAAATCAACCCATCAGGGGGTCCTCTATGTGCAGGAAATCTTGTTTCGCTGCCTGTGCGGCAGCTGCAGGGCTCGCACTATCAGGGACGGCGGCGGTGGCCGAGGACCATGCGTACACGGAAGGTCCGGTCATCAACGTGTCTGCGGTCCGTACGGAGCCGGGCAAGTTCGATGACTACATGAAATGGCTCGACACGGTCTGGAAATCCAGGATGGAAAACGCCGGTCGTTGCCCGTTGCGGGATGAAAAGCCGGGCCAGGTGCCCGGCTTTTTGTGGTGCGCTCTGGTTAGACGTTTAGGCGGGGTTCTCCAGCGTGAAGCGCTCGCTCTCGTCCTCGTAGGCGAAAACCTCGGCGTAGCGTCCCCAGCCGATGATCGCTCGGAGCGTCTGCTCGGCGTCGTTTTCAGCCATGAAATCCTCCAGCTCATCGATGAAGCGGCTCTTCCGGGCGACATGCGAGGTGCGCTCGTCCAGTACCCGGCGCACATGGGCGGCGAGTGGCACGTAGGTCAGGAGCTGGCGCGCGAAGATACGTTTGCGCTCGTCCTGGGCGGCGTTGGCGAAGGCGGTTCCCGCCTCGGTGAGCTTCAGATCGCCGCCTTCCAGTTCGGCAAAGCGCAGCATCTGCAGCGTCTCGGCGACCGGAAACAATTCGTCGATCTCCATCTGCAGATCGGTGGCAATCTTGGGCAGGTCGGCCTTGCCGTTGAAGGGTTCGGCCGCGACCGCCTCGAGCAGGCCGGACAGCTCGTTGGAGGAGATGTGCGGCAGGACGCTGCCGATGCCCTGGCCGGGAAAGAATTCGGTGCGCACGTCGGGGCGGACGGCGCGCGTGCGCGCGGTCATCTCGACGTAGATCCGTTCCACCAATTCCCGGAACAGGGGATCGAGCCGATTGCGGGGCTGCGGCAGGGTCACTTCGATGGCGGACAGCACCCGGCCAGGATTGCTGCCGAACACCAGCACCCGGTCGCACATCAGCACGGCTTCCTCGATATTGTGCGTGACCAGGATGACCCCCTTGATCGGCATGCGCCCCTCGGACCACAGGTCGAGAAAGTCGGTGCGCAGGGTCTCTGCGGTGAGTACATCGAGAGCGGAGAAGGGCTCGTCCATCAGCAGGATGTTGGGGTGCACGACCAGCGCGCGCGCGAAGCCGACGCGCTGGCGCATGCCGCCGGAGAGCTCGCGCGGATAGGCGGATTCGAAACCGTCGAGGCCGATGAGGTCGATGGCGGCCAGGGTGCGGCGGCGGATCTCCGGGCGCGGCAGGCGCTGCGCCTCCAGGCCCAGCGCCACGTTTTCGTAGACCGTGAGCCAGGGAAACAGCGCGAAGCTCTGGAACACCATGGAAATGCCCGCCGCCGGGCCGTCCACGGGTACACCCAGGTAATTGCACTGGCCGCGGCTCGGCGCCGCCAATCCGGCAATCAGGCGCAGCAGGGTGGACTTGCCCGATCCTGAGCGGCCCAACAGGCCGATGATCTGCCCCTCGAACAGCTGCAGGTTTACGTCGTCGAGCACCAGCAGTTCCTGGCCATCCGGTTTGTCGAAGGACTTGGCGACGGCATCGACCTGCAGCAGAGGCACGGCGTTCATGAGCAGACTCCAGAAAGTTCAGGTCAGGCGATAGCGGCGTTCCGCGTGGTAGTACAGCGGGCGCCAGAACAGGCGGTTGATGGCGACCACGAACAGGCACATCGTAGCGATGCCGAGCACGATGCGGTGAAAGTCCCCGGCCGCGGTGGCGTCCGCGATATAGGCCCCGAGGCCGTGAGCGCGTACTTTCGTGCTGCCCCAGCTCGCGAGTTCCGCGACGATGGCGGCATTCCAGGAGCCGCCCGATGCCGTGATCGCGCCGGTCACGAAGTAGGGCATGACTCCCGGCAGGGCCACGCGCCGCCACCACAGCCAGCCGCGCACGCGCAGGTTCTGCGCGGCACGGCGCAGCTCGGAGGGCATGGCGGAGGCTCCGGCGATCACGTTGAACAGGATGTACCACTGTGTGCCGAGAATCATCAACGGGCTCAGCCACACATCGGGATCGAGCTGCCAGGCCACGATGGCGTACACGGCCAGCGGGAACAGCAGGTTCGCCGGGAAGGCCGCGAGAAACTGCGCCAGGGGTTGCACCCACAGGGCCACGCGCGGACGCATCCCGATCCAGACACCAAGCGGCACCCACAGCAGGCTGGCCAGCACGATCAGCACCACGACACGCACCATGGTCAGGAGCCCGAGCAGGCCCACCGTCCGCAGTTCGGCCAGTTGCGTCTGCGCGAACAGGGTCTGGGACAGCTTGCGCAGGGCGAGTGCGACCACCGCCACCAGCAGCGCCGGCCACAGCAGGTCCCAGCCGCGCCAGCGAGCCGGTGGCGTCTTTGCGGCCTCCGCGCGCAGGACCGGATGCGGGGCGCTCGCCCAACTGGTCCAGCGCACCGCACTGTAGAACAGCACCGTCAAGCCGCTGATCAGGCGGGAGCGGCGCATCATCGTCAGGGCCCAGGATGCGGGCGGTTCCATCCCCGGTTCCTGCTCGACGCGATACCGATCGACCCAGCCGACCAGCGGCCGGAACAGCAGCTGGTCGTAGACCAGGATCACCAGGGCCATGGTGGCGATGGCCCAGCCAATGGCGTGCAGATCGCGCTGCTGGATCGCCAGCGCAATATAGGAGCCGATGCCGGGCAGGGCCACAGAGGTGTGACCGACGCTGATCGATTCGGAAGCGACCACGAAAAACCAGCCGCCCGACATCGACATCATCATGTTCCAGATCAGCGCGGGCAGTCCGAAAGGCACCTCGAGCTGCCAGAAACGCATCCAGGGCGTGAGGTGAAAGCTGTCGGCCGCTTCGCTGAGCTCCGTGGGAACGGTGCGCAGCGACTGGTAGAAGCTGAACGCCATGTTCCAGGCCTGGCTGGTGAAGATTGCAAAGATCGCGGCGAACTCGGCGCCCAGTACGCGTCCCGGCACCAGCGACATGAAGAACACCACGGTGATGGAGATGAAACCCAGTATGGGCACCGACTGCAGGATATCGAGCAGCGGGATGAGCAGCTTCGCAGCCCGCGCGCTCTTGGCGGCCCAGGTGGCGTAGCTGAGCGTGAAGACCAGGGACAGCGCCATGGCCGCGAACATGCGCAGCGTCGTGCGCGCGGCGTACACGGGCAGGTGCACGGGAGCGAGCGACAGCGGCGTGGCGTCCAGCTGCGAGAGCGGCTCCAGTAGCCCGCGGCTGGCCTCCGCCAGGAAGGCCACCAGTCCCAGCGCCACGATCAGCGCCAGTAGGTCCCAGCGGGTCGCAAAGTCACGGATGAAGGCAAAGGGGTGATCGCGGATCGCTCGCTGCATGAGAGGCCGGTCCGGCTGGTTTATAGTGGCGCGGAGTATACGGGTTCAGCCCGGAGTGATCGGGAAAAAAAGGGCATGACCAGCGACACGCAGGGGCCGAGGGCGCCGCACACCCACCAGTTCGATGAGGTGGATCCCCTCGCCGAGCGGCGCACCCGCTGGGTCGTGTCGCTTACGGCGATCACCATGGTGGCCGAGCTCCTGGCCGGCTGGAAGTTCAATTCGATGGCGCTGCTCGCGGACGGGTGGCACATGAGTTCGCATGTGATCGCCCTCGGGCTGTCCGTCGCGGCGTACGCCTTCGCGCGCCGGCTTCGCGATGACGACCGCTTCGCCTTCGGCACCTGGAAGGTCGAGGTGCTGGGCGCGTACACGAGCGCGCTCATGCTAATCGCTGTCGCGCTGTTCATGGTTTACGAATGCGTTACACGACTGCTCCATCCCGGACCCATTGCCTACAACCAGGCGTTGGCCGTGGCCGTGCTGGGATTGCTGGTCAATCTTGTTTCCGCCTGGATGCTCGCGGAAGCTGCGCCCGGCCGGAGCCACGATCACGAGCATGCCCAGGCGCACGCGCGGGGTCAGGCGCACCATCACAGTGGCTCCGACCTGAACCTGCGCTCAGCCTACGTGCACGTGGCCGCTGATGCCGCGACCTCGGTGCTGGCCATAGGAGCCCTCGCGGGAGCCAAGTACCTGCTGATTCCCTGGCTCGATGCGGCCGTAGGCCTGCTTGGTTCCGGTCTGGTCGCGGCCTGGGCGATCGCGCTGTTGCGCTCTACGGGCCGGAGCCTGCTCGACGCCGAGATGGACGCACCGGTGGTGGCGGAAATCCGCCAGACCCTGCGCGACTCACCGCTCCCCGCCGAAGTGGACGACCTGCACGTGTGGAGGGTCGGCAAGGGCCGGTACGCCTGCCTGCTCAGCGTCACCACCGCGGCCCCGGCGACGCCCGAGTATTTCCGTTCGCTGCTGCAGGCCCACGAGGAGATCGTCCACGTTACAGTCGAAGTGAATCCCGCGATTGTTAGGCGGCCCTGATATGGGCTATTGTCTCGGGTAGAAGAAGCCGCCGGCTTCGCCCATCACCACCAGCTTCAAGGGGACCGACATGGCTCAGCCCAGTTATCACGGGCGGTTCATTTGGCAGGAACTGCTCGCCAACGATCCGGAGGCCGTCACCGGCTTTTACTGCCGCCTATTTTCCTGGCAGGCGCGACCCATGAGTCCGGGTTCGCCCTATACAATCTTTTCGGCCGGCGACGGCGTGCCCCTGGCGGGCGCGATGCGCCTGTCCGATGAGGCGCGTTCCATGGGCGCCAAGGCCCAATGGCTGGGCTATATCGGCAGTGGCGATGTGGATGCCACGGTGGCCAAGGCGCTGGCTTTGGGCGCGTGGACCCTGAAGCCGGCCGAGGATATTTCGGGCGTGGGACGCGCCGCACTGCTGATCGATCCGCAGGGCGTGCGATTCGGGGTGTACCGGCCGGCGGCGGGTGCGAGCGCGGCGACGGCCGCCGCCTTCGACTGGAACGAGCTGGCGGCGCGGGACCGGGACCCGGCGTTCGGCTTTTACCGCCAATTGTTTGGCTGGGTTGCCAAGCCTCCGATGGATATGGGGGGCGGAATGATGTACCAGACCTTTGGCCTTGGAGGGCCGGATATCGGCGGCATCTATACCATTCCGGCGGGCAATCCGATGCCACCGTCGTGGCTGCCCTATATGCATCACGCCAGCGCGGACAAGCTCGCGGTGGCGGTCGTCGCGGCTGGCGGCAAGGTGGGCAACGGTCCGATGGACGTACCGGGAGGCGGCCGCATCGTGCAGCTGCTGGACCCGCAGGGCGTGATGTTCGCCGCCCATTCGATGCCGGCCGCGATGGCTGGACCGGGGGAGGCCAGGCCGGCTGAAGCAAAGCCGAAGGCCGTGGCAAAGCCCGCGGCAAAGGCCATGCCCAAGGCGAAGCCAAAGCCCAAAGCCAAGCCGAAGGCCAAGGCAAAACCGAAGGCCAGAGCAAAGCCCAAAGCGAAAGCCAAAACGAAAGCCAAAGCCAAAGCCAGGGCCAAGCCGAAAGCCAAGGCGAAGCCGCGCTCAAAGGCGAAAGCCAGGAAAGCGAAGAAGCCGGCGCGCAGCCGCCGGCCAGCGCGCAGGGCGGCCCGCAAGCCCGCGCGGAAGAAGTAGCCTTCGGCTAGATCAGGCGCATCGACAGATCGACGGCCTGCACGTGCTTGGTGAGGCCGCCGATCGAGATGAAGTCCACGCCCGTGGCGGCGATGGCCGCGATCTGCTCGAGGCTCACTCCGCCCGAGGCCTCGAGTTTCGCGGCATGCGGTGCCGTGCGATTGAGCTTTACCGCCTCGCGCAGGGCGGCGAGCGGAAAATCGTCGAGCATGATGACGTCGCAGCGGGCGGCCAGGGCGGCGGCGACTTCCTCCAGATCTTCGGTTTCGACTTCCACGGGTAGGCCGGGCGAGAGGCGGCGGGCGTTGCGCACGGCCGCGTCGATGGATCCGGCGGCTGCGATGTGGTTCTCCTTGATCAGCACGCCATCGTAGAGCCCCAGGCGGTGGTTCTGCCCGCCGCCGCAGCGCACCGCGTACTTCTGGGCGGTGCGCAGACCTGGCAGCGTCTTGCGCGTATCGAGCACGCGACAGCCGCTGCCGGCCACGGCTGCCACGTAGCGCGCCGTGGTGGTGGCCGTGCCGGACAGGAGCTGCAGGAAATTCAGCGCGGTGCGTTCACCCGTCAGCAGGGCACGCGCCTGGCCCTCCAGCTCGCACAGCACCGTGCCCGGCGCCACCGCGGCGCTGTCCCGCAGCTGCCAATGGACCTGAACCGCGGGGTCGAGCTGACGAAAGGTTTCGTTAAACCAGGCCGTGCCGCAGATTACCGCGGCGTCCCGGCAGAGCACGCGCGCACGCGCCTGGGCATCCGCATCGATCAGCCTCGCCGTGACATCGCCCGAGCCGATGTCCTCGCGCAGCGCCCGGGAGACCTGCTCGGGCAGGTCATCGGGCAGCGGGCCCGCCCATTGCTGCGGCGTGGCGGCGATCGTCAGAAGGGCAGGCCGTGGGCCGCCGAGGCCATGCACAACAGCATTGGAATCGAGAGTACGAAATTCGTGCGCGAGGCCAGCGCCGCCACCTTGCGGGCGCGCGCCTTCTCTTCGTCCGTGGCCGGAACCAGGCCCAGAATCTTCTTCTGGTTGGGCCAGATCAGCACCCAGACGTTGAACAGCATGATCGTGCCCAGCCAGGCACCGATCCCGATGACCATCCCGTAATAGTCTTCGCCGAAGTGTCCGAAAGTGAAGGCGTTGAGGAAGTTGGCACCCCGGCCCAGGTACCAGGCGCCCGTGAACCAGGTGGCCACCGCGGCCCAGCGGAACCACAGCAGGGCGCGCGGTGCGACGTACTTCGTAATCCCGGCGCCCCCGGGTCCGCCCTTGTCCGCGGCCGCCGCCGCGAGGGCCGGAGTCTGCGCGACGTTGAAGTAATACAGCAGGCCGATCCACATGACGCCCGACATCACGTGCAGCCAGCGTGCCAGGCCCAGTTCGTGAAACGTGGTGGGCGGTATCGCAAAGGCGATGACCAGCGCGATGATCACGCCCGTGATGATCGAGCCGCGCACGGAATTCAGTGGGTTCATGGGCAGGCCTCGCTAAGTCGTTGTTTTGATTGATGTGCAGCTGGTGCAGCGAGTTTGAAGAATAGGCCACCGCCCCCCATAATTCAACGGGAGTCTGGCAGGAGTGATCATGCGCGGCCTGGGCTTCGCCACGGCGATGGTAGCGGCAGTGCCGCTGCTTGCGGGCTGCGTAGCGGCAGTCATCGCCAACTCGCCCCACAGCGGTACGGCCGCCGATACGCGCGGCCGGAGCGCCCCGGGCGCGCCGACCGCCGGCGCGGATGCTGCACTCGCGGGCCGGCTGCGTTCGCGCTTCGCCGCCGATCCGGTACTGCGCAGCGAGCTCATTGACGTGAGCGCGCTGGCCGGCACGGTCACGCTGAGCGGTGTAGTGACCTCGAGCGCAGCGCGCAGCAGCGCCGAACGGCTGGTGCGCACGGTTGTCGGAGTGAGGACAGTGAACAATCTACTGAAGGTGCAATAGCAATGGATGTCGCAGAACGGATTCGCAAGGAACTGGGGACGGCTCCGGTGGTGTTGTTCATGAAGGGGACGCCCGACTTTCCGCAATGCGGATTTTCCGCGCAGACCGTCGGCGCGCTGCGCAAGCTCGGGGCGCAATTCCACGCGGTCAATATTTTCGATGACGCAGAGATGCGGGAAGCGCTCAAGCAGCACTCGAACTGGCCCACCTACCCGCAGCTCTTTGTTCAAGGCGAGCTGGTCGGGGGCTGCGACATCGCCATGGAGATGTACCGGAACGGCGAGCTGCAGAGCCTGCTGGCATCCGCAGGCGCCCTCGGCGCTGCCAAGGCCACTGCCTGATCTACCAGGGCCTCTGTGCGCGGGCCGGGCGAGGCGCCCTGGCTCAGACCCCTGCGTGCGTGGTCTCTGTTTCTGGCTGATACCCGTTACATGTAACGCGTTACATGTAACGCTTGCTTCAGAAAGGGCATAGCCGACGCCGTGTCTGCACGGCGATTGGGAGCCCTGCACAGGGCTTCCATACCTAAGGCTCGTCCACGGTGTCGGTCCCGCTGTCCGCCGCGGCGCCAGGGCTTTCGTGCCACCCCAGCGTGCGTGCGCGGTTTTCCGCCCACTGAAAGCTCCCCGCCAGTTCGTTGCAGATCGTGCAGAACAGCTCGGCGGTGCGCTCGGCGTCGTAGGTGGCCGAGTGCGCCGAACCGGTGTCCCAGCCCAGGCCGGCGATGGTTGCCGCCTTGGCCAGCACCGTCTGCCCGAAGGCTGCGCCGGCGAGCGTCGCGGTATCGAAGCTGGAGAACGGGTGAAACGGGCAGCGTTTCACGGCACTGCGCTCCACCGCGGCATTCAGGAAGGACAGATCGAACCAGGAATTGTGGCCGACGAGAATGGCGCGCTTGCAGCCCGCGCTCTGCATGCCGGCGCGCACTTCCTTGAAGATGCGCTGCAGTGCCTCGCGTTCCTCGAGGGCCGGGCGCAGTGGATGCCAGGGATCGATCTTGTTCACCTGCAGTGACGCGGCGTCGATGTTGGCTCCCTCGAAGGGCTTCACGTGATAGGAATGCGTCGGGCCGCGCACCAGGCGACCCGAGTCGTCGAACTCGATCATCACGGCGGCAATCTGCAGCAGCGCATCGCGCTGGCAGTTGAATCCGCCGGTTTCCACGTCGACGACCACGGGCAGAAAGCCGCGAAAGCGCCGCGCCATGCGGCCGGCACCCTGCTCGGTGTTCATGCCCGCAGCGCCCAGCTGACTCGCTCGGCGGCGCGCAGGGGCACCAGCTCCGCGCTCCCGAAGGGGTAAGTGGCCGGCGGCGCCCAGTCGCGCCGCTGCAGCGTCAGCGTGCCGAGATTGCGCGGCAGGCCGTAAAAGTCGGCGCCGAAGCTGGCGGCGAAGTCCTCGAGCCGAGGCAGCATCCCGGACTGGTCAAAGATCTCGGCATACAGTTCGATGGCCGCGTGCGCCGAAAAAACCCCGGCGCAGCCGCAGGCACTCTCCTTGGCATTGCGGGCGTGCGGTGCGCTGTCGGTGCCCAGGAAGAAGCGCCGGTCGCCTTTTGCGATTACCGCCAGCAGCGCCAGGCGGTCGCTCTCGCGCTTGAGCACCGGCAGGCAAAACAGGTGCGGGCGGATGCCGCCCTGGAAGAGCGCATTGCGGTTGAGCAGCAGATGCTGTGGCGTGATCGTCGCGCCGATCCCCGCCGGCGCGCTGCATACGTATTCGACGGCGGCACGCGTCGTCACATGTTCGAATACGACGCGCAGCTGCGGGCAGCGTCGCCTGAGCGGGACCAGGACGTCGTCAATAAAGCGCGCTTCGCGATCAAAGACATCGACATCGGCCGCGGTGACTTCGCCGTGCACCTGCAGCGGCAGGCCGCGCTCGCTCATGTGCTCGAGAGTGGCGTCGAGGCGGCGGATATCGGTCACGCCGGATTCCGAGTGAGTCGTCGCTCCGGCCGGATAGAGCTTGCAGGCGGAGATGGCCCTGGAGGCGGCGGCGCGGTCGATCTCCTCCGGCGTCGTGGCGTCGGTCAGGTAGAGGCTCATCAGCGGCGTGAACTCCGCACCGGCGGGGAGCGCGTCCAGGATTCGCTGCCGGTAGGCAAGCGCCGCCGCGGTGGTCGTGACCGGCGGATTCAGATTGGGCATGACCATGGCGCGCGCGAAGCGCTGCGCGGTGAAGGGCAGTACGGCCCGGAGGCTGTCGCCGTCGCGCAGGTGCAGGTGCCAGTCATCGGGACGGCGTATCGTCAGTTCTTGCATGGTGACCAGAGTTTGCCTGCGGGGAGGGTGGGT
>DASWFL010000145.1:0-7513 GCA_036394255.1 Steroidobacteraceae bacterium | reverse complement strand
CGCGACGCACCAGCCGGCAATCAGGCAGGCCCCGCCGATCGGTGTCAGCACACCGACTGCTCTCGGCGCACCGCACAGCAGCAGGTACAGGCTGCCGGAAAACAGCAGCACGCCGGCGAGCAGCAGGTCACCGGCGATCCGCAGACCGCGCTGTGCACGGCGCTCCGCCAGGACGCCGACCAGCAACAGTCCCAGCGCGTGGATGAACTGATACAGCACCGCGGTGTGCAGCAGCTCAAGGTCGCCCGGAATGAGTCTGGCCCGGAGAGCGTGCGCGCCGAAGGCACCGGCCACGGTGGCCGAGGCCATTAATAGAGCGGCGCCCACCTGGGCGCGCCGGACGAACGCGTCGCTCACGGTCGGCCGCGCCGCGGGCGCCGGGTCGGATCCGGCCGGGACCTGCGCGCGGGCGGCGAGGGCGGTGCGCGCGGCACGCGGGGGAGTCCCGTGTGCTGCGTGCGCAGCGGCTGCTGGCGCGCGCCCGGGGTGCGCACGGCGGACGGGCGCGCCAATCCAGTGCCCGGGGGCTGCCAGGACGGGATCAGTTGCTCGCGCCGCGGCCCGATCAGCTCGGCCCGCCCCATGCGCCGCAGCGCCTCGCGCAGCAGGGGCCAGTTGTTGGCATCGTGATAGCGCAGGAAGGCCTTGTGCAGGCGTCGCACGCGCAGGCCCTTCGGCACCACCACCGACGCGCTGCTGCGCGTGACTCGACGCAGAGGATTCTTGCCGGTGTGATACATCGCCGTGGCGGTCGCCATCGGACCGGGCAGGAAAGCCTGCACCTGGTCGGCCCGGAACCCGTTGCGCTTGAGCCAGAGCGCCAGCTCGAGCATGTCCTCATCGGTGGTGCCCGGGTGCGCCGCGATGAAATACGGGATGAGGTACTGCTCCTTGCCGGCCTGGCGCGAAAACCTGTCGAACAGTTCCTTGAAGCGATCGTAGCTGCCGACACCGGGCTTCATCATCAGCTGCAGCGGCCCGTCGCGCACATGCTCGGGCGCAATCTTCAGGTAGCCGCCGACGTGATGCTGCGCGAGCTCGCGCACGTACTCCGGCGATTCGCTCGCCAGGTCATAGCGCACGCCCGAGGCGATCAGCACCTTCTTCACGCCGCGCACCTCGCGGGCGCGCCGGTACAGGCCGATCAGCGCACTATGGTCGGTGTTCAGGTTCGGGCAGATGCCCGGAAACACGCAGGAAGGCCGGCGGCAGGCGCTCTCGATCTCGGTGCTCTTGCAGGCGAGGCGGTACATGTTGGCCGTGGGCCCGCCCAGATCGGAGATCACGCCGGTGAAACCTGGCACGGTATCGCGGATCTTCTCGATCTCGCGGACCACGGAATCTTCCGAGCGGTTCTGGATGATGCGGCCCTCGTGCTCTGTAATCGAGCAGAAGGTGCAGCCGCCGAAGCAGCCGCGCTGGATCGCCACCGAAAAGCGGATCATCTTGTAGGCGGGAATAGTCTCCGCACCATAGGACGGATGCGGCCGGCGCTGGAAGGGCAGGTCGTAGATCCAGTCCATCTCGGTGGTGGCGAGCGGAATCGGCGGTGGGTTGAGCCACACGTCGGCATCGCCGTGCCGCTGCACCAGGGCCCGCGCGTTGCCGGGGTTCGATTCCAGGTGCAGGATGCGCGAGGCGTGCGCATAGAGCACTGGGTCGGCCGCGACCTGCTCGAAGGAGGGCAGGCGGATCACGCTGCGCTCGCGATCCTCATTGCGTACGCGCCGCACGAAGCGCACCACTCGTTCAGCGGCTGGCGCCGCGGATTCGACGCGATCGACCGTACGGGACTCCGGTCGGCCGCGTGCATCCATTGCATAGGGATCCACAGGCGGATTGAGGGGTCCGGGCGCATCCAGATGCGTGGAATCGATTTCGATCCAGCCTGCCCTGGAGGTGCGACGCAGGAACGCGGTGCCGCGGACGTCATCGAGGGCGCCGATGGCCTCGCCGGCATCGAGGCGCCGCGCGATTTCCATGATCTGGCGTTCGGCGTTGCCGAACACCAGCAGGTCCGCCTTCGCATCCAGCAGGATCGAGCGGCGCACCTTCTCCGACCAGTAATCATAGTGCGCGATGCGCCGCAGCGAAGCCTCGATGCTGCCGATGATCACCGGGACCTCCCGGTACGCCTCGCGCACCCGCTGCGCGTAGACGATGACCGACCGATCCGGCCGTTGCCCGCCCTTGCCGCCGGGCGTGTAGGCGTCATCGCTGCGCACGCGCCGCTCGGCCGTGTAGCGATTGACCATGGAATCCATGTTGCCGGCCGTGACGCCGAAGAACAGGCGAGGCGCGCCCAGTGCGCAAAAAGACTCGGTGCCGCGCCAGTCCGGCTGCGCAATGATGCCGACGCGCAGGCCCTGCGCCTCGAGCACGCGCCCGATCAACGCCGCGCCGAAGCTGGGGTGATCGACGTAGGCATCGCCGGTGACGATGATCACATCGCACTGCTCCCAGCCCAGCTGCACCATCTCGGCGCGCGACATCGGCAGGAACGGCGCGGCCCGCGCCGGGGCGCCGGCGCGCAGTAGCCAGGATTGCAGGGCGGGGGGCGCTTGCATGCGGAGGATTCTCGGGCCTGCGCGCACTGAGCGCAATTGCGCGCGCATTCCCCCGGCGAGGGCCGGCGCCGGCCGTCGCTAGGCTTCCGGCACTTCCACGCTCAGCTCCACACGCTGCTTCTGCCGCAGGATGTGCAGACGCACGGTCTCACCACTCCGGTAGGAAGCCAGGATCTGCAGCGCGTGCGTGACGCTGCCGGGCACCCGGCCGTCGATATCGATGAGCACATCGCCGTCCTGCAGCTTCAGGCGCGCGTCCCGGGGTGCGCGCACGACCAGCAGGCCCTTGTCGGCACCGAAGTAGCTGCCCAGCGCCGGGGACAGATCAACCAATTCGGCCGCGCCGAAACCGCTGGAATCGTGGAAGCGCAGATGCATGACCCGTCTCATGGCCTCGCCATCATGGCCGTCAAGCGCGAAGACTTCCGGCAGGGACGGCAGATCCAGATCCTCGTGCACTTCGTGCGCGTCCTTCAGGACGATCTGCGACTTGTAGGATTTGCCCTCGCGCCGGTATTCGATCGCCAGGGGCTCCCCGGGCTTCGCGGCCTTCATGATCGCCTGCAGCTGCTGCGGCGCGGATCGCTGCGCATCGCCACCCACAGGCGTGCCGTTCAGCGACACGACCTGGTCATTGGCGTGGATTCCGGCCGCCTCGGCCGGTCCACCCGGGCTGACGCTCACGACGCGCACGCCCGCGCCGGCCGCGATGCCGGCGAAACCCGGCTCGACGGACATGCCGAGCATGGGCCGGTGCACCAGCATGATCTTCATATGCGGGTCGACACCGTCATGCCCGCCCTCGAGCGACAGGGACAGCTCGGCCATTTCCCGCGCCGCCAGTTCCATGCGCTCCTGCGCAGCCTTGAGCCGTTGCTCGACCTGCTCCCGCCCGGCAATCTGATCCCGCCCCGCAGCGTCGTTCTTCGGGGTCTCCTCGGCCAGAGCCGCCTGCAGCGGCAGGCACAGCGGCGCGGCCAGCAGCGCTGCGGCCACCAGGGCTCGCCTCAGCTTCGTTCGGGACTTCGACGTGTTCAGCATGATGTCCATCACAGGTTTCCTTCTTCACGGGTGGCACGGTAACCGGCGTGCACGGCTTCGGCGTAGCGCACGCCGAACAGCGAATTGAGCAGGCTTACGCGCTGGCTCCACAGTGCCTGCAGGCGATCCGGATCGGACGCCCCGGCCGCGTCACTGGTGAGTTCCAGATCCAGGCGCTGAATGCGCGACTGCAAGGCATCGATGGCCACGGAGTTCGCCGCTACCTCGACGGCTGGCCGCTGCGGCAGCTGCCGCAGCGTCGCCTCCAGGCGCTGCGAACGCTCGACCAGGGACTGGAGCGGCGCGGGCTCCGCTACGCCGTCCGACGTGAGGGGCGCGGCAATCCGCAGCTGCGGGAGCGAAGAGGCCAGCGCCAGTACGAGCGCCACGATGCTGCCGGTGGCGGCCAGTTGCGCCCAGCGCCGAGGCGGCGTGCGCGTGGACACGGCGCCCAGCCGCGCCTCAATCACCGCCCACAGCTCCGGTGGGGCATAGGCCGGGAGTCGATTCAGCTCCTCGCGCAGCGCGGCCAGGCGTCGGAGCGCTGCCGCGCATTCCGCGCAGGCCGCCACGTGGGCTGCGCTGGCCGCATCAACGGGCTGGCGATCCCGCAGACTGATCAGATCTTCGAGGCGAGCGTGCATTCCTGCTCTCCGATGCCTGGTTCGAGCGCCTCGCGCAGCGCTGCATGCGCCCGCGCGAGCTGCGACTTGGAAAAGCTGGCGGTGCGGCCATAGAGCCGGGCGATCTCGGCGTGGGTATAACCTTCGACATCGTGCAGCCACACGATGCTGCGGCTCAGGTCCGGCAATCCATTCAACGCGCGCTCCAGATCACTCCCCCAGTCCACACCCTCACCAGGCGCTGCAGCCTGATCGGTCCTGGCGCCCTGGGCATCCTCAGGAAGCAGCTGGCCATGCCAGGGCGAGCGCAGGTGCATCAGCGCCTTGCTGACGGCGATGCTGCGCACCCAGCCTGCGAAGGAGCCGGCACCCCGGTACGCGCCGAGGTTGCGCAGCACCTCCAGGAAGACCTCCTGCAGTAGCTCCTCGGCTACGGCCGGACGCAGCACCAGGCGCCGCAGCAGCGTGTACACGGGCTGCGCCAGCGCGCTGTACAGGCTGCGCTGGGCCACCGCATCGCTCGCCTGGGCGCGCCGCAGCCATTCCATCGGGATCTGGACGTCGAGAAAAGTGGACATGCCTGTTCCTTAAGATGCAGGCCAGGCGGAAAAGGTCGCGGCCAGCCTCCGCGCCGCCCGTCCGGCCGGGCGGCGGAGTTCTACAGCAGCGCCAGCCGGCGCCCGATCGCTGTGGCAAAGCGGGCGGCGGCGCCGGCGGCGTGGGCGAAAAACAGCGACGGTTCGGCGAGCTCGAATTCCAGCACGCAAGGCGTCCCGTCCGCCGCGCGGATCAGATCGAGGCGGGCGTACAGCGGCAGCTCGAAGGGCAGGGCCGCGAGCGAGCGTTCGCCCAGGGCCAGCTCTTCGGGTCCGGGCGTCCGGGAAGTGATGACTTCGGGCGCAAACAGCGCCCGCGTCGGCGCGTTCCCCCGCTGCAGCAACGGGCCCTTGCGTATCGCGTGACTGTAGCGGCCCTCGAAATAGATCAACGCGGTCTCGCCCTGCTCATCGACCCGCTCCAGGTAAGGCTGCAGCAGGACGCTGCGCCGCTGGGCGAGCAGGCGGGAGATGTGCGCCAGCATCGCCGCACGATCCTCGCGTCCGTGACGCTGGGCATCGCGCGAACCAGCCCCGACGGCGGGCTTGATCACCACATCAGCCTGCTGATGCTGCTGCAGGAAGTGGTGCAGGGTGTCAGCCGCATCGTCCCCGGGCTCGAGGAACTGGCTCGGTACGATCGACACCCCCTTGGCTTTCAGTTCCGCCAGATAGTGCTTGTCGACGTTCCAGCGCACCAGCTCCTGCGGGTTGTGGACCGTGGTCGCCGCACTCGCCCGCTCCAGCCAGCCCAGAAACTCGCCCAGGCGCGTCGAGTAGTCCCAGGTGGATCGGAGCAGCGCGAGTGAAAAAACGGACCAGTCGACAGCCGGATCATCCCATTCAACCACCGTCGCCCCAAGGCGCGAGTCCTCCAGGGCGGCGAGGAGCGGCGCGAGGTCTTCATCCAGATCGCGCGCAGCCCGCGCGGTGACCAGGGCGATGGGGCGGTGGTCAGTCAATGCAATCCCGAAGGCGAATGTAGGGGAGCATTCTACCCGGTCGAAACATCGTAAAATAAGCGCCATGAGCAAACGCGCCACCGAGGCGATCATCGTCCGTGGCGCCTGCCAGAATAATCTGCAGAACCTCGATCTGGAGCTCCCGCACGGCGAGCTGATCGTGGTCACCGGCGTCTCAGGCTCGGGAAAATCCTCGCTCGTTTTCGACACCCTCTACGCCGAGGGCCAGCGCCGCTACGTCGAAACCTTCTCGCCCTACGCGCGCCAGTTCCTCGATCGGATGGACAAGCCCCGGGCCACGAGCATCGAGGGCATTCCCCCCGCGATCGCGATCGACCAGGTCAATCCCGTGCGCACCTCGCGCTCGACCGTCGGGACGATGACCGAGATCAACGATCACCTGAAGCTCCTGTATGCGCGCGCGGCCAGCCTGTACTGCCGGCGCTGCGGCCAGCCGGTGCGGCGCGACAATCCGGCCAGCATCAGCGAGAGCGTCCAGGCACGCGCCGCAGGGCTCGGCGATCCGCGGCTGGTGATCTGCTTCCCGGTCAGCGTGCCGGAGCGCATGGGCGTGGCGGAGGTCAGGGCGGAACTGGAGCGCCAGGGTTACTCGCGCATCCACCGCGAGGCGCCCGGCCGGCTCGAGGTGGTGCAGGATCGGGTGCGCGCCAGCGACGGTGGCGGTGGGCGGCTGCAGGAAGCCCTGGAAACGGCGCTGCGCGCCGGCCACGGTCGGCTCAGCGTGCATCCGGACGCCGCTGAGTCGGTGTGGCGTTATTCCAGCGACCTGCATTGCGCCGATTGCGACCTGCACTACCAGGATGCCCTGCCCTCCTCGTTTTCCTTCAACTCCCCGATCGGCGCCTGCGAAACCTGCCGTGGCTTCGGCCGCGTGATCGGCATCGACTACGCGCTGGTCATTCCCGACGCCGGCAAGACGCTGAAGCAGGGCGCCATTCGCCCCTGGCAGACGCCCTCCTTCAAGGAATGCCAGGACGATCTGGAGCGCCACGCCCGGCGCCGCGGCATCCCGCTCGATGTGCCCTGGCAGGAACTCCCGCAGGCTGCACGCGATTGGGTCATCGAGGGCGAGGGCGCGTGGACGAAGAAGACCTGGTACGGCACGCGCCGCTTCTTCGCCTGGCTCGAGACGCGGGCCTACAAGATGCATATCCGCGTGCTGCTGTCGAAGTACCGCAGCTATACCGAGTGCGGCGCCTGCCATGGCGCGCGGCTCAAGCCCGACGCGCTGCTGTGGCGGCTGGGCGGCGCGGGCGCCGCGCCCGGCCTCAATATCCACGAGCTGGTCTGCCTGCCGGTCACGCGGTGCCGCGATTTCATCGCACGCCTGCAGCTTCCGGCACCCCTCGATGCCGCCGCGGACCTCGTGCTCGGCGAATTGCGCACGCGCCTGCGATTCCTCGACGAGGTGGGCCTCGGCTACCTGACGCTCGATCGCCAGTCGCGCACGCTCTCGGGCGGCGAAGTGCAGCGCATCAATCTGACGACCGCGCTCGGCACCTCGCTCGTCAATACGCTCTTCGTCCTCGACGAACCCTCGATCGGCCTGCACCCGCGCGACATGGCTCGCGTCATCGCCGTGATGCGCCGGCTGCGGGACGCGGGCAACTCGCTGCTGGTGGTCGAGCACGACCCGCAGATCATGCTCGCCGCCGACCGCATCCTCGACATGGGCCCGGGCCCCGGCGAGCGCGGCGGCGAGA
>DASWFL010000144.1:0-10768 GCA_036394255.1 Steroidobacteraceae bacterium | reverse complement strand
TACCGCGGCGCGGCCTTGACTTGTCCGCGGATGCGGGTTCGGCCTGGCGACACGGGCTGCGCCTCGGCTTCCGCTGCGGCCAGTGCTGTTCTGGTCTGATGGCGATACTCCTGGGTCTTGGAGTCATGGACCTGCGCGCGATGGCTGTCGTGACCGCCGCCATCACCGCCGAACGTCTCGCCCTCGCCAGTGAGCGAGTCGCGCGAGTCATTGGAGTCGTCGCCGTCGGAGCAGGGTTGCTTTTGATCGCGCGAGCATCCGGGCTCGGATGAAACACGCGAATCGTGCACCTGCACTTCGTCCGCCGCGCACCCCTGGGGACTGGATTAGCGAGATCCACCCGCGTGCGTCACGCCCGACGGGTTGTCGGAAGCCGCGAGACAAGGGCGATTCGCTGCCGCATTGCTTAATGCCGCTGCGATCTGAACCCCCGGCACTCGTTGTCGTTGTAGCAGTCATGTACTGACGGTAATACTAAACAGCAGTACGTGGCGGTCGCTTAGCAATCTGAAGTTCGCCTGCGGATTTCGGCGCGCAGAAATGCCGGGATCAATGCGGCCTGTGCGGGAAATGGGGGATAATGGCCCCATCATGCAGCTGCTCGAACGCCAGGAACAGCTTGAAAAACTGGAGCGGTGCCTGCAGGAGGCGCGCGCGGGCTCCGGCAAGCTTGTTCTTGTCGCAGGTGAGGCGGGCATCGGCAAGAGCTCGCTCGTCGATTACTTCGCATCGGTCCATAGGCGCGATGCCTCCACGCTGTGGGGTGCCTGCGATGCGCTGAGCACACCGCGTGCGCTCGGACCGATACAGGAGATTGCCGCGCAGACGGGGGTCGGTGACGGCCACAGCCCCGGCGCCGATGAGTCGCGCGACTGGCTGTTCCGCGGCTTGCTCGATGAATTCTCGCGGCCGGAGCGGGCCTGCGTGGTCGTCCTGGAAGACCTGCACTGGGCCGACGAAGCGACGCTTGATTTCTTCCGCTTTATCGGCCGGCGTATCCAGCGCACGAGCACACTGTTTATTGCAACCTATCGAGATGACGAATTGCCACTGCATCACCCGGCGCGACTGGCGCTCGGTGAACTTACCGGACATCACGTGCTGCGGATGCGCCTGGCGCCGCTGTCGGCTGCCGCGGTGGGAGGTCTGGCCGGGAAGGGCGATTTTGACGTCGCGCAGCTGCACCGGCTGACGGGCGGTAATCCTTTCTTCGTGCACGAGGTGCTCGCGAGCCCGGGCGAGCGCGTGCCGGTGACGGTGCGGGACGCGGTGCTTGCGCGTCTCCTGCGCTGCCCGGCGCCGGTGCGTGAACTGGCCGAGCTGGTCTCAATGTCGCCGGGAAAGACGGAGCGATGGCTTATCCAGGCGGTCATCGGCGATCGCGGATCGGCCATTGACGAGGGCGTGTCGCGTGGCCTTTTTGCAGCTCTGACGGATGCAGTTGGTTTTCGCCACGAACTGGCGCGCCTGGCCGTGCAGAGTACGGTGACGCCGGAACGCGCCCGGGCATTGCACGAAAAGCTGCTGCAGGCGCTGGTGGAGCGCCGGGCTGACCTGACCCGGATCGTGCATCACGCGGCCGGAGCCGACAATGCCGCGGCAGTGCTCAGCTACGCGCCCCTGGCGGGGAAGGAAGCCGCGCGACTGGGTGCGCATCGGGAGGCGGCTGCACACCTGGGCGTCGCCTTGCGATATGGCACCTCCCTGCCGGCCGAGAATCGGGCAGCTCTGCTCGAATTGCATGCGGTGGAATGCAGCCTGACCAACCAGGCCAGGAAGGCGATCGCTTCGGCGAACGAGGCGCTCCTGTTGTGGCGCGGGCTTGGCAATATCGAGGCTCAGTCGCGTGTGCAGAGCTTCCTGTCCCCGGAGTATCGGGTTATAGGCGACAAGCAGCAGGCCGAAAACAGCGTCGCCGCGGCCATCGCCCTACTGGAGCCGCTGCCACCGAGCGTACACCTGGCGTGGGCGTACAGTACGCGCTCCCGGCTGGCATCGCACTACGGCCTGGATACCGAAGCCGTGGAATTCGGACGACGCGCACTGGCGCTGGCGCGGACCTTCGGCGATCACGTCACGGAATCGCATGCGCTGACTAACATTGGCTCGGCATTGCTCATTGCGGGCGACCAGTCGGGATACGAGCACCTCGAGCGCAGTCTTGCGATTGCGCTCGAGCACCAACTCGAGGAGGGCGCCGCCCGTGCCTATGGAAACTTTGTTTTCTGCTCGACTCTGGAGCACGACCTGCTGAGGGCGGAGCGGTACTATCGTGAAGGCATGGTGTACTGCGAGGAGCGCGGGCTCTTCTCAAGTCTCGCTTACCTGCACGCGTACGGCGCCAGGCTGGCCCTGGATCGGGGCGACTGGACCGAGGCCGCGCGGATCGCCACTGCGCTGCTGCGGGGTATGGAACTCGTGCCCTTGCAGCGCGTGCCGACCCTGGTAACGCTGGCGCAGGTACGCATTCGTCGCGGTGACCCTGGAGCGGATGAACTGCTCGCAGAAGCTCTTGAATTGGCCATGCTGATGGGCGAACCGGAGCGGCTAGGCCGCGTCGCCGCCGCACGCGCCGAGCAGGCCTGGTATTGCGGTGATCTTGAGCGCCTGACGCGCGAGGTGGCAACGGGCCTGGGCTATCTGGGCGAGAAGCGGTTTCCCGCGATCAAGGGTGAACTGGTCGCATGGCAATCGCGCGTGCGAGCCCAAGCCTCGATCCCGCAAGACATTCACAAGCCCTACCGGCTCGTGCTGGCGGGTGACTGGCGGGCCGCCGCCGGCTATTGGGAGAGTATTGGCGCACCCTACGAACAGGCGCTCGCCTTGGTTGAGGGTCCTGAAGAGGCGTTGCGCCAGGCGCTGGCAGTGCTCGACCGGCTTGGCGCGGGCCCGCTCGCCGCCATCGTGCGCAGGCGCCTGCGCGAACGAGGCGTGCGCGCAATACCACGGGGCCCGAACGAAGCGACACGCGCGAACCCAGCGGGCCTGACCGCCAGGGAAATTGAAGTGCTGGCGTTACTGGCGCAGGGCAGCACCAACGCGCAGCTCGCTCGTCGCCTGCATCGCTCCACGAAGACCATTGATCGGCACGTTGCGGCGATTCTTGAGAAGCTCGGCGTGCACTCACGCACACAGGCGGTAGTGGCGGCTCAATCACTCGGCGTCTTCAAGGCGCGCAGCGATGCGGCGCCCGGTTCATCTTAATGCCGGCGCGTGAGTTCACCGTGGTGATTCTGGCAACCCTGGCCGCGGTGGCTGCGGCCGCGGCGGTCTCTCCGGATGAGCGCGGGGTTGGTGCCGCAGAGCCGGTGTTTGCAGATTTCCTCGACGCCGCGGGTGCCATCGAGACGATCGACTCCGGACTGACCGCGAGCTTCGACGGGCGGGATCGTGCTGCCTGGCAGTCACGCTTCGATCAGAGCCTCAAATCCCTGAATGCGACGCTGGCTAAGGTCTCGCCGGACGGGATGTCCCTGCACGACAGACGTGCGCTGGCCGCCATGCGCTCCGCCATTGCCTTGCGCACCAGTACCTCATCGGCCCCTGCAGGAAATTGTGACGATGCGGTCCGCCCGTCGGCGACCGGCCGGGAGCTGCGGACTGCGCTGTACGCTTGTTTCAGCAGCGTCGGCGATGTGGTCCAGTTCGAGGGGTACAGCTTTACGCGCGGGGACGCGCTGGGGCTGCTCGAGCGGGTCGCCGAACCGGAGCGGCGGCGCGCGCTCTTTATGGCCATGGAGCCGCTGTGGCGTGCAGTGAACGGCGAGAATACGCCCAACAGTCCGTATCGGCGCCTGCTCGCGGCAGAAGCGGAGCATGCGCGGGCCAATATCGCGGATGCAGAGGCGTCGCTGGGACTGCCTGCGGGAATCGGAGAACGTTGGCTCGAGCAGGCTCTCGGGGCGTGGAGCAGCGCCGCGCGGACCGCGCCGCTGGAGCCGTGGGACTTTCGTTACGCCTACTCCAGCGCGACGCGAACGGTGCAGGCTTGTGCGCACCATCTGGAGGATGCCAACGCGCGGTTCTTCGATGAGCTCGGTGCCAACCTGGAGCGCCTGGGCGTAATCGAGGACCTGGACGCTCGGCCCGGCAAAGCGCCGGTGGACTACACGGAATTCGCGCGCATCGGACGACAGGTGGCGGGCAGCTGGCGTCCGGCTATTCCACGTGTCTCCATATTCCTGCAGGAGGAAGGTCTCGGCGGCGCCGGCGAACTGGCCCATGAAAATGGCCACGCGGTGCATTACGCCGCCATTCGTGCCCTGCCATCGCTGCAGATGCCGGACGAACTGTCCCTGGCTGCGGAAGCCTTTGCGGATATCACGGGATGGAGCGTATTCAATCCGGCCTGGCAGCGCAGGTACCTGGGATGCGCCGGCACGGCAAGCGAAGGCCGGCGCGCGCGCCTGGGCTCGGTCATGCTGGACGTGGCATGGGGACTGTTCGAAATCAGAATGGCGCGCAGTCCGGCCAGCGATCCGAATGCCGTGTGGACGGACATTACCAGCCGCTACCTGCACATTGCTGCGCACCCGGAATGGTCCTGGTGGGCGGTCCGGGGTCAGCTGGTCGACGATCCGGGCTATATGATCACGTACGCGCTCGGTGCCTTCGTCACGGCGGACCTGCGCGCCCGCATCCGCGCGAGGATCGGGGAGTTCGACGCCGGCAACAAGGCCTGGTATCCGTTTGTGTCGGCGCGTTTGTTCCGCTATGGCGGGGAGGATGAGCCGCGATTGCTCCTGCGCCGATTCCTGGGGCGTCCCGTCACGCGGGCGGCACTACTCCGCGACATCCGGGCCGTCGGCACCCCCTGAACATGAACCTGCTTCAGTCCATCTCGAGATTGCAGTCCGACAGTGCTACCAGGCGGGTCTTGTTTCGCAATTTGTGTCCCAGGTAGAGCACGATGAAGATGGGAATCATCAGGTAGCCGGAGATGAAACTGAACCATGAGAACACGGGTGCCTGGAACACGCCAATGTTGGCGCCGAACAGCACGATCGTGAACAGGATGACCGCGAGCCACGGCCCGTAGGGATAGAACCTCGCCCGGAATTTCAGATCGTCCAGACTGCGGCCCTGCGCGATCCAGGCCCTGCGGAAGCGCAGATGACAGATGGCGATGCCCAGCCAGATGATGAAGCCGCTCAGGCCCGAGGCGTTGTAGAAAATCTGGTAGATCCTTTGATCGCCCACCAGGCTGGTAAAGAAGGCGGTCGCGCTGACCAGGCCCGTCGCCAGGAGCGCGGCGACCGGCACGCCCCGCCCATTGAGGCGCCCAAAGAGCGACGGCGCCTTCCGGCTGTGCGACATCGCGTAGAGCATGCGCGAGGCCACGTACATCGAGGAGTTTCCGGCCGACAGTACCGAGGAGAGGATCACCGCGTTCATGAGGTGGGCGGCGAAATAGCCAATTCTCGGCAGGTGCTGAAAGATCATCGTGAACGGCGAGTAGGCGATGTGGCTCTCATCGCCGTGCAGCAGGTTGGGGTCGGTGAAGCCGATCAGCGTCCCGATGACGAAAATCGAACCAATGTAAAACAGCAGGATCCGCCAGAACACGCTCCGGATCGCCCTGGGCACGTTCCGGACCGGATCGGCGGTTTCAGCCGCGGCCAGGCCCACGCTCTCGGTACCCTGGAAGGAAAATCCGGCCACCAGGAAGACCAGCAGCACCGCGCTCAAGCCGCCGACGAAGGGAGCATGTGCGCCGCTCTTTGGATCGACCAGGGTCCAATTGTGCTGCCCGCCGTGCTCGCCGACCATGCCCGTGATCATCAATCCACCGACCGCCAGAAAGATGATCACCGTCACCACCTTGATACTGGAAAACCAGTACTCGGCCTCCGCATAGGCCCGGACCGAAAGCAGGTTCAGCGCCAGCAGCAGTACAAAGAAGCCGACGACCCACGCGGTGGAATTCGACTGCGGGAACCAGAACTGCACGATCAGCGCGCCGGCCACCAATTCAGCGGCCAGTGTGACCGTCCAGCTGAGCCAGTAATTCCAGCCGACGGCGAAGGCCATCGACGGATCGACGAAACGTTCCGCGTAGGCTTCGAACGAGCCGGGTATCGGAAGTTGCGTGGCCATCTCGCCCAGCGACTGCATCATGCAGTACACCGCGACGGCCATGATCGAGTAGGCGAGCATCGCGCCGCCGGGTCCCGCCTGGGAAATCGCCGAGCCGCTGGCAAAGAACAGGCCGGTGCCGATGGCGCCGCCGATCGCAATCATGATCAGCTGTCGCGATCCAATGCTACGCTCGAGATGACGGGATTCGGTTGTGCTCATCTGGACACGCCCCATGGATGTAAGCCCTGAACGGATCGCCTGGCCCACGGAGCCGCCGACATTGCGCCGGCCGAGTGTTGCGGGCGAGTCTGCGTGGGCGGGCGCTATCGGTCAACCTGCTTTCTGCGCAGGACTGCCCGCTAAAATGCAGCCTTGCCCTCGCGGGGTCCGGTCAACCGTCGGCGTCGTGTTCATGTGCGCGAGTAGCGGCACGGCCGTTGCCGATCAGGGACCAGCGGAGGTCGCAGGCCGCCAATCCGTCGACGATGCCTGGTGGACGGGCCCGCTGCTGGCTTCGCCGGGCGCGGCCATGCCGAAGGGGCATCTGGTCATCGAATCCTACCTGTTCGATGAGATTGACCAGGCGCATTACGACGACTCGGGAGCGCGCGACAGCGTGCCCCGGACCGATGGCTTCGCCTCACAGACTTACTTCTTTTACGGGCTCACGGACACCGTCACCTTGGGCCTGGCAGACCGCTTCGGCTACCAGCACCCAAGTCAGGGGCCCAGTAGCTCGCGTATCGGAGTCGGGGACACGACCGTGCGAGCGCAATGGGAGCTTGCGCAGTGGCGTGCGGAACGTTGGGTGCCGACGATTTCCCTGATGCTGGCCGAGACCTTGCCGACAGGGAGGTTCGATCGGCTCGGAGCTCGGCTGAGCGACGGCCACGGAGGCGGCGCGCACACCATGACAGTGGCGCTCTATTCGCAGCGGCCGTTCTGGCTGCCGACGGGGCGGATACTGCGCGGTCGACTCAATCTCGCCTGGTCGTTTTCCGATCCTGTCGATATCCAGGATGCCAGCGTTTACGGTACCGGCAACGCATTTCGTGGACGGGCGACGCCGGGGGAGACCTTCGAGGTCGACCTGGGCACGGAATACAGCCTGAGCCATCAATGGGTGCTTGCCCTGGACATCTATTACCTGCACGGCGCAAGCACCGCGGTGCTCGGAAGCTATCCGCCCGCGCAAGGTGGTCCGGTGGTTATTGTCTCCGACTACTCCAAGCCCAGCCGATTACTCAGTGTAGCGCCCGCCGTCGAGTACAATTGGAACGCCAGCATCGGCATGATCGCGGGCGTTTTGGTCCCGGTAAGCGGGCGCAACACCGGCGCGGGATACACCCCTACGATTGCACTCAACATGGCTTTCTGAGCCGGGAAGTGCCGCCCTGTACAGCTATCTGCACACGCTGAGGTGAGTGCAATACCGCGCGGCCGGATTCCGTTCCGGCTGACTCAGGGCGTGTGCCGCCCCTTCGGCGATGCCCGAAATGCGTCGACCTCGCGGCGGCTCGGAATGGAGCTCTGCGCGCCGCGCTGTGTCACCGACAGGGCGGCGGCGGTGTTCGCAAATTGCACCGCTTCGAGGAACGGCAGGCCCTCGATCAAGGCGACTGCAAAGGCCCCATTAAAGGTATCGCCGGCGGCGGTCGTGTCCACCGCCTTCACGCTGGCCGCAGGCACCTGCGCGGCCGTATCCCCCGCCGCTACGAAGCAACCGCGGCTGCCCAATTTCAGCAGCACCGCCGACGCCCCGCGCTGCCGCAGCTGCTCTGTCGCCCGCGCAGCATCCGCCGCGCTGACGATTGGCGAGGCGAGGCCCAGGAGTTGGGCCGCTTCCGTTTCGTTGGGCGTCAGATAATCGACATGCCGGAGCCAGTCCAGGCAGGCCACGTGCGCCGGGGCTGGATCGAGTATGGTGATGATTCCGTGCTCCCTGGCGAAGCGGAGCGCCCGCTCGACCGTATCGAAGGGACTCTCGAGTTGACACAGCAGGACGCTGCCGCTGCCGAAGTGCGCGAGACTGGAGCAAACCGTCTCCGGGCCGAGCCCCGCGTTTGCGCCGGGGGAGACGACAATCGAATTCTGTCCGTCCTCCCCGACCAGTATGGTCGCGGCACCGGTGGGCTGCGCGGATTCCCGCACGAAATCGGTCGATACTCCGGCGTTCCTCAGGCTCGCCAGCAGCGGGATCGCAAAGGCATCTGCGCCCACCTGCCCGATCATTGCGACGGCTTGCCCGAGGCGCGCCGCGGCCACCGCCTGATTGGCGCCCTTGCCGCCCGGATAACTGTGCAGATCACCGCCGATGACAGTCTCGCCAGGCTGGGGAAAGCGCTGGACCCTCTGTACAAGATCGATGTTCAGGCTCCCGAGTACGATGACTCGTGGCGCCGAGGCTGAGGCCCGTTTCGGCATCAGTACGGGCGGTCGCCCTTCACCCACATGCGGTGCATGACGCGATAGTACTTCGTATCGTCATAGGGTGTGCCGGTATGCAGGGTGCAGCGGTTGTCGAACATGAATATATCGCCGACGCGCCAGCGGTGACGCAGTACGAATCTCTCCTCCGTGACGAAAGCGACGAGTTCGCCCAGTAACTTCATTCCCGCTGCGCCCGGCATGCCGACCACCTCGATCACGGTGCCCGTGCTCGGCCACAGCGCCTTGCGTCCGTCGGCTGGATGCGTGCGGATCAGGGGATGGATGACGTCCGGCGTCGCCGCCTCCACCTCCTTGCTGATGGCCATCCGGCCGTGCTCCCGGGTCTCCATGAAGTACTTGTAGCTGTGGTGCAGGGCCAGGCCTTCCAGCTGCGCCTTGCGCTCCGCGGGCAAGGCTCGCCAGGCGCCGCAGCAGTCGGTCACCAGCGTGTCACTGCCCTCCGGCGGAACTTCAACCGCGTACAGCATCGTGCATTTCACCGGCTCTGCCATGTAGGAGTAGTCGGTGTGCCAGCCGATGCCGTCGTTGTGGGCGCCAATCGGGCGGCCGTCGTGATCCTTGCGGTTCGACAGCACGTAGATCTTCGGGTAGTTCGGCAGGGTGTATTGCTTCAGCGTGTGGTCCTCGAGCACGCCAAAATGCCCGAGGAAGCGCATGAGATCATCCGGCTTCATTTTCTGGTCACGCAGGAGCAGCACGCCGTGCAATTCGAACACACGCACCACCTCGTCGATGACCTCCGGATCGGCGGATGCCAGGTCGACGTCGAGGACCTCGGCGCCGAATCCGGGCTTCAGTGTCCTGAATGTGACTTTGGTGATGGATTGCATATTGCCGCGAGGATCCCGTGGGTGAGTCTCCCCGTTAAGCTAGCAGCGTGAACTTACCGCGTCTTGCACTGGTGCGCCCGCTCACTTGCGCCCAGAATGGCCGTCAATTCTAGGCGGCGCTGGGGGAATCATTTTGAAGCTGTGGTCCAGGCCCGCTGGCGTCATCGTGGCTTGCACGGTCGGCAACGCCGTGAGCATCACGCCCATGGTCTACACGGTGTTCGGCATGTTCCTGATTCCGATCGCCAGCGAGTTTGCCTGGCCGCGGGCGGCCGTGTCCTTTTCCCTGCTCGTGGTTGCGGTAGCCAGCGCGCTGGGCTACCCGGTGATCGGCAGGCTGATCGATCGATACGGCGCGCGCCCGGTCATCCTGGCGGGCAACCTGCTGTTCGCGGCCGCAATCGCCGCCGTCTCGCTCATCGGCGCGAGCCGGCTCGAGTTGTATTTCGTTTACGGGTTGATCGGCATTGCCGGCGCCATACCCAGCAGCGTCATGTTCACCAAGGTGATCGCGGGCTGGTTCGACCGGCACCGCGGTTTTGCCATGGGCATCGTGGGCGGAGTGGGCAACGGCGCGGGCGCCGCATTGTCCCCACTGCTGGTCGGGGCCCTGCTGGTGCACTACGGATGGCGCGGCAGCTATCTGGGCATCGCCGCGGTCGTTGCCCTCATCGGCTTTCCAATTCTCTATCTGCTGTTGCGGGACCCGCCCGGATCTTACGGCGTCGCCGCGGCCAGCCCAGCCTCCGCCGGCGATATGACCCTGCGGCAGGCGCGCTCGACGAGTACCTTCTGGATCATCCTGGCGGCGATCGCGGTCGGCGCCGGATGCATGACGGCAGTCTTCGCACACGTCGTGCCCCTGCTGCTGGATCGCGGCTTCGGCGAGCAGCGAGCGACCGTCGTGCTGGCCACCTTTGCGACGGTAACGGCGCTGTGGCAGGTTGGAGTCGGGCGCCTGCTCGATCACGTCCCGCGGCCCTGGATCGCGGCACCGTTCTATCTGGCGGCCCTGTCCGGCCTGGTTCTGTTCCAGGTGGCGGAGAGTTTCTCACAGCTGCTGCTCGCCGGCGCACTGATGGGGCTAGGCCTTGGCACGGAGTATGGAGTGCTGCCTTACTTCCTGTCGCGCTATTTCGGCGTGCGGCACTATGGCTCAATCTCGGGAATGGTCTACGCCGTCATCGTGCTCGCCCAGGGACTCACCCCGTTCCTGATGGACCTGTCCTTCGATCGCAGCGGCTCGTATCACGCGTCCATCGTGGTCATCGGTGCCGGCCTCATCGCCAGCGCGTTGCTGATCCTGCGCCTGCGTCCCTTCAGCGCCGCCGCCATGCCCCGGGCCGTTCAGAACGCGTAGTACACGCCCGTGTAGATCTGCAGCGAGACAACCCCTGGGCAGGTCGCAG
>DASWFL010000143.1:0-16595 GCA_036394255.1 Steroidobacteraceae bacterium | reverse complement strand
CCAGTCGGACATCACCCAACCCGGGTAGGCCCAGGCGCCCTTGAGCACCTGGTTGAGCAGGTAGTCGCTCCCGCAGGCGTGCGCCTGGTTCACCTTGTTATAGGCACACATCACCGCGCCGGGATGGCCCTGCTCGATCGCAATCTGGAAGGCGAGCAGGTCGCTCTCGCGCGCCGCGGCATCGCTGAGGTTGGAGCTCGCGACCTTGCGGCCCGTTTCCTGGCCATTGAGTGCGAAATGCTTGACGGTCGAGATCACGTGCGTGGACTGGATGCCGCTGACGGCGGCGCCGGACATGAGCCCGGTGTGCAATGGGTCTTCGCCCAGGTACTCGAAGGTGCGGCCGTTGCGCGGATCGCGCATCAGGTTCATGCCGCCGGCCAGCAGGACGTTGAAGCCCTTGGACCGCGCTTCGCTGCCGATCATCGCGCCGCCGGTGCGCATCAGTTCCAGGTTCCACGTCGCGCCCATGGCGAGCCCGGACGGGAGCGCCGTGGCGCCATCGTGCCGGCTGCCCAGCACCCAGGCGACGCCCAGGCTGGCGTCGGTTTCCTTGAGCGGCGGAACCTGCAGCCGCGGGATGCCCGGAACAAACCCGGCACCGATCACGGCACCCGGCGGGATCGGTGCGGGATCGGCGAACGGCAGCGCCATGACGCCCACCGTCAGGATCGTGCGCTCGTCCGGCCGCATCTGTGCAAGGACAGCTGCCGCGCGGGCGTCCGGGTCTTTGGGCAGCGGCGCGGCCGCTGCGCCTGCCGCGAGCAGCAAGCTGTGCAGGACTAGCAGCGGCGGCACCAGTCGGAGCATCGGGTTGTGACCCTTGAGATCGGGGGCTCTGTGCGCGGACTGTAGCGGATCCCGCCGCGCGCGCAAAGCAGCCGCTTTGGGCACCGGTCCCGCGTTCTCTAAGCTACTATGCCTTCGACGACCCGGGCCCCGCCGGGAGTCAAGAAGGAAGTTCCGCATGACAAAGGGCAGATTCCGGGCCGTATTCCAGCTCGTGCTGCTGGGCTGCGTCGTGGCGGCCACGGACGCCGCCAGCGATCTGGACGCGCTCCATGCCAGCATCGACAGGCTGGCCGATCAGGTGGAACCGCACGTGATCGCCAATCGCCGCTATATCCACCAGCACCCGGAACTCTCCAACCGCGAGACCGAGACCGCGGCTTACATCGCCGAACGCCTGCGGGCGCTGGGTCTGGAAGTGCACACCGGTATAGCGAAGACGGGCGTCGTCGCGGTGCTGCGCGGCGGCAAGCCCGGCCCGGTCGTGGCGCTGCGCTCCGAGCTGGATGCGCTGCCGGTCACCGAGGAGGTGGACCTGCCGTTCAAGTCGACGGTGCGCAGCACCTTTAACGGCAAGGAAGTCGGCGTGATGCATGCCTGCGGGCATGACGCGCACATGGGCATGCTGCTGGGCGTGGCGGAGATTTTCTCGCAACTGCGGCCGCAGTTGCACGGCACCGTGAAATTCATCTTCCAGCCGGCTGAGGAAGGCGCGCCCTCGGGCGAGGAAGGCGGCGCCGCGCTGATGGTGAAGGAAGGCGTGCTGAGCGATGAGCCGAAGCCGGAAGTCATCTTCGGCCTGCACGCGTGGACCACGTTCGAAGCCGGTCAGATTGCCTGGCGTGCCGGCGGCATCATGGCCGGGGCCGACGACCTGAAAATCGTGGTGCGTGGCCGCTCAACGCACGGTGCCATGCCCTGGAACGGCGTGGATCCGATCGTCGTCGCCTCGCAGATCGTGCTGGGCCTGCAGACCATCGCCAGCCGCCAGGTCAACGTGACCAAGGCGCCGGTGATCGTCACCATCGGCACGATCGACGGCGGCGTGCGCTCCAATATCATTCCGGATGCGGTCACGATGCTCGGCACCGTGCGGACGCTCGACCCGCAGATGCACGACGACGTGCTCGAGCGCGTGCGCCGCACGGCCGAGGGCATCGCCGCGGCCTCGGGCGCCACGGCCGAAGTCACGATCGGCGCGGATGTGGCCGATCCCATTACCTACAATGACCCGGCGTTCATGGCCCGCATGCTGCCGACTCTGGCGCGGGTGGCGGGCGCCGCACAGCTCGTCGAGACGACGCCGTTCACGCCGAGCGAGGATTTCTCCATCTATCAGCAGCATATTCCCGGCATTTTCTTTTTCCTCGGCGTGCGCAAGCCGGGCGCGAGCATGGTGGAGTACGCACCGAACCATTCGCCCCGATTCAGGATCGACGAGTCCGCCCTGAAGCTGGGCGTGCGCGCGCTCGCCAATCTGACCGTCGATTACCAGGCGCAGGCGCGCTGAAGCCGATGCGCGCGCTCCGCCAGCTCTTCGACAACAACCGGGTCTGGGCTGAGCGACTCCGACGGCAGGATCCGGATTTCTTCCGCAAGCTCTCGCAGCAGCAATCGCCCGCTTACCTGTGGATCGGCTGTTCCGACAGCCGCGTGCCGGCCAACGAGATCGTCGGCCTCCTGCCCGGAGAACTGTTCGTCCATCGCAATATCGCCAACCTGGTGGTGCACACCGATCTGAACTGCCTGTCGGTGATGCAGTTCGCCGTCGATGTGCTGCAGGTGCGGCACATCATCGTCTGCGGCCACTATGGCTGCAGCGGCGTGCGCGCCGCGCTGCGCCGGGACCGCATCGGCTTGAGCGATAACTGGCTGCGCCACGTGCAGGACGTGCGGCAGAAGCATCACGACGGCCTGGCGGCCGCGGGCAGCGAAGCCGTGGCCGGCGATCGCCTGTGCGAACTGAACGTCATCGAGCAGGTGGCGAATGTCTGCCAGACGACCATTGCCCGTGACGCCTGGGAGCGCGGCCAGACGCTGGCGGTGCACGGCTGGATCTACGGCCTCAAGGACGGGCTGCTGCGGGATCTGGACACGACCGTGGCGGAAGCGCAGGAGTCGCAGGACGTCTATCAGCGCTCGCTCGCCGCCCTAGCTCTGACCTGACTGCGGGGGCCTGATTCTGGCCGGATCGTCGGCCGGCAGCACGTCGCAGGCCCAGTCCATGCGTTTCCATTTCGGCACGGGAGTGCTCTCACCCGCGCGCGGCACGAATTCCGAAGGCGCTACTCTCCGCATGCGGTGAATGTAACGCGGGCAATTCGGAAACACCTGCTGCACCCTGACCGTCACCAGGAACTGCGCACCGACGTAGCGCGGTTCGACGCTGTCGGCGGCAATGATGCTGGCGGCGCCCTGCACGCGCAAGCGCTGCGGCTGCTCGAAATCGATGAACAGCAGGCCGACCTGCGCAGTCGAGTCGACGTTGCCCATCGACAGGTACATGCCGTTGCCGTCGTAATTCGGAAACACCAGGGTGTGCTCGTCGGGAGTGCGCACGAAACCGGGGTCGCCGCCCTTGTAGGAACAGGTGGGGCGCCCTGCAGAATCGACGGTGGCGAGGAAGAACAGATCGCGGCTGGCAATGAAGGTCCGGTCCTCGGCGTTGAGCTCCGTGCGGCACAGCCGTTGCTCGATGCGGTCGGCGAGACGTTCCGTGTCGAAGCGCCGTTGCAGGGCCCGATGCGATTCGTTGTAGAGATTTGACACGGTCCGTCCGCCGCTCCCTAGATGCGGTAGCGCAGTTTCACGAAGAACAGGCTGGAGTCGACGTTGTTCACCGCGCGTGTGAACTGGCTGCCGAGGGACTCGCTGCGATCGGTGAGCGAGCCGTCACCGCCCCGGCTGTAGACCACGTACAGGTCCGACAAGGGGTGAAACTCATATCGATAACGCAATTGCAAACCCAAGGTGCTGACCGTGAAATCGTTCGGCAAGCCGCCCACCGCATTGGGCGTACCGTCCGCCGCCAGATCATAGGCCTGGAGCGCCTCGGCACCGAGCCCGATCCACTGGAGCTTGAAGCGCAGTTCCTGCTTGGAGGTCGGGTACCAGTTGACATTGAGGCTCGAGTCGAGCTCGTGGCGCCGGTACGTCGCCACCTGCCGGCCTGCCGTCCACAGCAGCCAGTTCGGGCTGTCGTAGTAGCTGAGGGTCGTATCAACGCTGAGGTTCTCGGTCAGGAACCATTTTGGAATCAGGCGCAGTTCCCGCGTGTACTGCCCGAATCCCTGTTCCCTGAGGTAGGCGGTGACCTCATAGCGGAAGCTCCCGACGATGGCGCTCGTGAAATCGGCGCCCCAGTTGTGCCGCGATGGCATGCGCAGGCTCCCGTTGCCGCGCGTGATCAGGTCGTCAAATCCCGGCCACTCGTGAAAATAGAAGAACAGGCTCGATGAGCCGTTGCGCCATTGATAGAACTTGTCGATCTCGCTGGTCGCCACCAGGCGCTCACCGTGCGCGGTGTAGGGTACGTCCAGTCCCAGATACCAGCTGCCATTGTCCGCCAGCGATCCGCTGCGATAGTGACGAACGAACAGCTGGCTCTCGCTCTGGAAGCGGGCCAGATCGGTGCGTTGCTGGTAACCCAGATCGTTGAAGTCCAGGTGCGGGTCGTACCAGGTCAGGTGCAGCGTGTGCTGCCAGCGTCCCCCCGGCTGATAGTCAAATTTCGCCCACGCTCCGTACCCGCGGCTGTTCGTGCCGCCCGCCGCGGAGCTCGCGTGGATGTCGGACATCAGCACCTGGGTCTCGAGCGAGATTCCGGCGCCCAGACGCCGGTTCAGGTCCAGCGTGTGCAGGTAGGCATCGCGACCCAGGGTGGGGTGGAGCGCCGCCGTGCCCAGATATCCGAGGCTGAAGCCTTCGTGCTCATGGCGCCACCGGCCGGCCAGGAATCGCCGTCCCTCGGCCTGCAGTGAATTCCGTTCCACGGCGCCGAACAGGCCATATTCCTCATCGCCCTGGATCCCAGTGTACTTGGCCGCGGCCAGCACGTCGCTGGACTGTTCCGGGCCAGCGTCGGGTGCCGCGCCAATGCGCCGCGTGTTCACCAGGCGGTCGCTGGTGGAGTTGTCGCCCTGGAGCGGATTGATGCGCAGGTCAAAGAGCTGCTGTCCCTGGGTAAAGAACGGCCGCTTCTCTTCGAAGAACGTCTCGATCGCGGAAAAGTTCACGACCAGGTTGTCGCTCTCGACCTGGCCGAAGTCCGGATTCACGGCGGCGGACAGCTGGTTGCGGCCGTTGGGCTTCCAGAACACATCGAAGCCGGCGCGACCCTTCGACACTCCGCTCAGGGTGTCGTGCGAAAACGAAACGTACGGATACCAGTCGAGCGAGGAAGTGGGGTAGCGCGGCACTTCGACATGCTGAAAGTCGCGCACGAAGTTCGGTTCGAATAGCTCGATGGCCGGAAATGCGAAGCGCACGGCCTCATGCTTGAGGTAGCGGCCGGCGTAGATGCCGATGGTGCGCTTGTTGCCGTTGACCGCACCTTCGGGCGCCACCGACCAGGGAATCCGCCACTCGGCACTCCAGCCGCGCTCATCTTCCCATGTGGTGGCCTCCCAGTCCGCGTCCCAGTCGCGGGACAGGTCGGTCTGGTTGAGGATGATGCTGTCGCGCTTGGCGCCGCTGATCGTGACGGTGAATTCGTAGGCCGTCTTGCCCAGTCCCTCGAAATCGATGATCAGGATCGCCGGATCGGCGTCCATGTTGGGGGCGTCACGGGGCGAGCGGCCGTGAGTGCGCTGGTCCGGCGGATGCTCGGCGCGCAGGCCGACGTAGAGCGCGTCCGGGAGCGCCAGGACCCGCAGCTCGCTGGCATACTTTGGCGTCTCACGTGTGAACGGTTCGGTGACGCGAAAATCGCCGAAGACCTGCGCCCGCGCCCATTCCGGTTCGTCCAGGCGGCCGTCGATGTTGATGGCATGTGCCGTGCCGGCGGCCAGCAGCAGCACAAGGACCAGGCGGGCCGCGAACTTTCCTACCATGGGCGCTCCCGGATGGACGCCCTGGCGGCGCCTGTTTGACCTTTGACGTACCGCCGGGTGGTAAGTTGCACAGGTCCCGCACGTGAGTATGATCGATGCGCCCCCGGAGCGGAACCGCGCCCGCCGCCAGCGGTGATAGAAATAAGGAGTCTTCCATGCGGCGCTCATCCTCCCGCCACCGGCGTCTGCTCGCCGCCGCAGTCCTGACGCTGGCGGCCTGCAGCCCCAAGGATGCGCCGGCGCCTGCCGGCCCGCCGGCCGATACGCTCGAAGGCGCACTCGACATCGTCGCCTGGCCCGGCTATATCGAGCGCGGTGCCAGCGACAAGAACCACGACTGGGTGACACCGTTCGAGCAGGACACCGGTTGCCGGGTCACCGTCACGACCGCCGGCACCTCCGATGAAATGGTCTCGCTGATGAGCCGGGGTGGGTACGATCTGGTCACTGCCTCGGGCGATGCGTCGCTGCGGCTGGTGCGCGGGGGTACGGTCCAGCCCGTGGACATCTCGCGCGTCCCGAGCTACGCCACGCTCGATGAACGCCTGAAGGAAGCCCCGTGGCATTTCGTCGACGGCAAGCACTACGGAGTGCCCTACCAATGGGGTCCGAACGTGCTCCTGTACAACACGAAAATGTTCAAGCACCCGCCGAATTCCTGGTCAGTGGTGTTCGAAGGCGGCAAGTTCGCCGATGGCAAGCCTGCGAGGGGCCGCGTGCAGGCCTACGATGGTCCGATCTACATCGCCAACGCGGCGCTCTACCTGATGGCGCACAAGCCCGCACTCGGCATCAAGGATCCTTACGAACTCAACGAACTGCAGTACGCCGCCGCGCTCGACCTGCTGCGCAAGCAGCATCCGCTGGTGCACCGCTACTGGCACGACGCCAACGTGCAGGTGCAGGACTTCAGCAAGGAAGGCGTGGTGGCGTCCGACTCCTGGCCGTTCCAGGTGAACGCGCTGCGGACCCACAAGCAGCCGGTCGCCAGCACGATTCCGAGCGAAGGTGCCACGGGCTGGGCCGACACCACCATGCTGCACGCGCACGCCAGGCATCCCAATTGCGCCTACAAGTGGCTCGAGTGGTCGCTGTCTCCGAAGGTGCAGGGAGACGTCGCCTCCTGGTTCGGCTCCCTGCCCACCGTGCCTGCCGCCTGCACCCATAACGCCCTGCTCGGCGCCGAGGGCTGCAGGACCAACGGCGTGGACCAGTTCGACAAGATTCACTTCTGGCGCACGCCGGAAGCGGTCTGCAAGACACAGCCCAGTTGCGTGCCCTACAGCAGGTGGTCGACCGACTACGTGGCGATCATGGGCGGACGTTAGTCATCGTCACGGCGCGGGCTTGCGGAACTTGAGCACGAAGTTGTCGGCCTCGCCGATGGCGAGGTAACGCTCGCGGTCCTTGTCCTTGAGCGCCAGCGTTGGCGGCAGCGTCCACACGCCCTCGGGCCAGTTCTTCGTGTCCTTCGGGTTGGCATTGATTTCGGACGCCTCCACCAGGACAAAGCCGGCCTGTTTCGCCAGGGCGATGGCGTAGTCCTGGCGCACGTAGCCATCTTCGGCCTTGGGATCCTGCGGCTGGTCGTTGCGCGCACGGTGATCCTCGATGCCGAGGATGCCGCCGGGCTTCAGGGCCCGGTAGCAGCCCGCGAGCACCGCTTCGGCATCGCCGTCCCGCATCCAGTTGTGCAGGTTGCGAAAAGTCACCACCAGATCGGCGGACCCCGGTGGCGCAATGTCGTACTGGCCTGCGGCCAGTGTCGTCCGCACGATCGTGCCGAGCCGTGCCTTCTGCTGCTCGACTCTTGCGCTCCAGCGCGCCAGGCCTCCATCCTCCCCATCCGCCCTCGGCTTGGGCAGCGCTACCGTGTAGTGGCCCCGCGCCGCCAGATAGGGTCCCAGGATCTCGGTCCAGTAGCCCGTGCCCGGCCAGAGTTCGACCACGGACATCGTGGGCTGCAGTCCGAAGAAGGAGAGTTCCTCGGCTGGATGGCGGGCGCCATCGCGCGCCACGAATGGCGCCGAGCGCTCCGGACTGGCGACCAGCGCGCCGAGCGCCGGATCGATACTCGGGGCGGCATCGGCGGTGCCGGGCCTGACCGCGGCGGCGGCCGTACACAGCAAGGCGATGGCGAACAGCGACGGGCGCAGGCGCTTTGGGGTTTGCACGTCTATGACCTCACGGTGGAAATCAGGAACCGCGGGGCGCGAACGATATCACCCCTTCCCGGAGGCGGCATTCTGATCGAGAATGCACCCATCTTCCAACTCCACGAACGCGACCCGCCATGCACACCAAACTCCTGATCAACGGCAGGCTGGTCGCCGGCCAGGGCACCGTCGAGAAGATCCTCGATCCGGCCAGCGGCAAGCTGCTCGCCTCGGTTCCTGCAGCCTCCGCGGAGCAGGTCGACGCTGCCGTGGAGGCCGCGCGGGCCGCATTCGCGCGCTGGTCGGCAACGCCGCCGAAGGAGCGCGCTGCGCTGCTCCTGAAGCTCGCCGATCGCATCGAGGCCGAAGCCAAGGAGTACGCCTCGATCGAATCGCGCAACTGCGGCAAACCACTGGCCGCCATGCTGGGCGATGAAATTCCAGGTATCGCCGATGTGTTCCGCTTCTTCGCCGGTGCGGCCCGCACCGTGCACGGTGCGGTCGCTGGGGAGTATGCCGCCGGCTACACCAGCATGATCCGCCGCGACCCGGTGGGCGTGGTGGCCTCGATCGCGCCGTGGAATTATCCGCTGATGATGGCGGCCTGGAAGCTGGCCCCGGCGCTCGCCGCGGGCAATACCGCTGTGCTCAAGCCCTCCGAGCAGACACCGCTCAGCGCGCTGAAGCTGGCCACGCTCCTCGCCGAAGTGTTTCCGCCCGGCGTCGTGAATGTGATCTGTGGCCGCGGGCAGAGCGTGGGCGCGCCGCTGGTGGCGCATCCGGCCGTCGCCATGATCTCGCTGACCGGCGATGTCGCGACCGGCGAGAAGATTCTTGCGGCGGCGGCCCGCGGCACCAAGCGCACGCACCTGGAACTCGGCGGCAAGGCGCCGGTCATCATCTTCGACGATGCCGACGTCGATCTGGTCGTGAGCGGAGTGCGCACCTTCGGTTACTACAATGCCGGACAGGACTGCACCGCGGCCTGCCGCATCTACGCGGGCGCCAAGGTCTACGATCGGGTCGTGGCGGACCTCGCCGCGGCGGTCGGCACCATCAAGGTGGGCACCCAGAAGCAAGCGGGTGTGGAGATGGGACCGCTGATCAGTGCCGAGCAGCGCGAACGGGTCGCGGGCTTCGTGGAGCGCGCCAGCGCGAGCAAACACATCGAAGTGGTCACCGGCGGCAAGCCGCGCTCCGGCCAGGGTTTTTTCTATCAGCCGACGTTGATCGCAGGCGCGCGGCAGAACGATGAGATCGTGCGCCGCGAGGTCTTCGGGCCGGTCGTATCCGTCACACGCTTCAAGGATGCCGAGGACGCCGTCAACTGGGCCAACGATTCGGACTACGGCCTGGCCTCCTCGGTGTGGACAAGGGACGTCGGACGCGCGATGCAGGTGGCCGCGCGCCTGCGCTACGGCTGCACCTGGATCAACACGCATTTCATGCTGGTCTCGGAGATGCCGCACGGCGGCCTGAAGCGCTCGGGCTACGGCAAGGATCTGTCCACCTATGCGCTCGAGGACTACAGCGTCGTCCGCCACGTCATGGTCAGGCATTGAGCGAGGAACGATGCGCGGCCGTGCGCGCCGGCCTGCGCGAGCTGCAGGAGGCCTTGTGCGCCGGCTTCGGCGCAGCCGATGGCAAGCGCAGCTTCGAGAAGGATTCCTGGCAGCGTGCCGGTGACGGTGAGGCGCTGGCGGGCGAGGGCATCACCGCGCTGCTGGAGGACGGTGCGCTGTTCGAGCGCGGCGGCGTCGCGCTCTCCGACGTGCGCGGTGAGAAGCTTCCCCCCGCGGCGACGGCCCGCAATCCGCAACTCGCCGGCCGCAGCTACCGCGCGCTCGGCGTCTCCGTGGTGATGCACCCGCGCAGCCCGCACATTCCGACCAGCCACATGAACGTACGCTACTTCAGTGCCGGGGATGTCTGGTGGTTCGGCGGCGGATTCGATCTCACGCCCTACCTTCCCTATGAAGAGGATGTCCTGCTCTGGCATCGGGCGGCCGCGGCAGCCTGTGCGCCTTTCCACGCGGACCTGTACGCGGAGCTGCGCCGCGGCTGCGACGAGTATTTCTTCCTGCGTCACCGTGCCGAGGCGCGCGGCGTGGGTGGAATTTTTTTCGACGACCTGAATGCCGGGACGCCCCGCTTCGGCATGCCCTGGGAGCGCTGCTTCGAATTCGTGCGTGCCGTCAGTACGCAATTCCTCGGCGCCTACCAGCAGATCGTCGCCGCGCGGCGTGCCCTGTCCTATGGGGAGCGCGAACGGCGCTACCAGCTCTATCGCCGCGGCCGCTATGTCGAATTCAACCTGGTCTTCGATCGCGGCACCCTCTTCGGCCTGCAATCGGGCGGTCGGAGCGATGCCATTCTGATGTCGATGCCGCCGCTCGCGCGCTGGGCGTATCGTTCGCCCGACGCGGAACTCGATGCGCGGCTGCTGCCTTTCCTGACGAGCTGGCGCGGGCGCGACTGGCTCGCCGCCGCCGGGCCGCAGAGATGAAGCACAGCGTCCTGGACATTGGCCTGGCGGAACTGGAGCAGGCCGCGCACTTCGTCCACGAGGTGGTTCCAGCCACACCGCAATACGCCTGGCCGAAGCTGGCGCAGCGCGCGGGCTGCACGGTGTGGGTCAAGCATGAGAATCACACGCCCACCGGCGCCTTCAAGCTGCGCGGCGGCCTGATCTACATGGACCGCTGGTCGCGTGCGCGGGGAGGCTCGAACGGCATCGTGTCGGCCACGCGCGGCAATCACGGGCAGTCCATCGCCTTCGCCGCGCACCGCACCGGCGTCCCCGCGACGATCTACGTGCCGCAGAGGAATTCACCGGACCAGAATTCCGCGATGCGCGCCTTCGGGGCGCGGCTGATCGAAACGGGCCGTGACTTCGACGAGGCCAAGCACGCCGCGCAACGCGCCGCCGCAGCGGAAGGCCTGCACTTCGTGCCCTCCTTTCACCGCGATCTGGTCGTCGGCGTCGCCAGCTATGCGCTCGAGTTCCTGCACGCCGTGCCCGCATTGGAGATCGTCTACGTCGGCATCGGCATGGGTTCGGGCATCGCCAGTCTCATTGCCGTGCGCGACCTGCTGGGCCTGCATGTGGAGATCGTTGGCGTGGTCGCGGCCAAGGCGCCGGCGGCGGCCCGCTCCTTTGCCGCCGGCAGGCCTGTGATGACGCCGACTGCGGAGACTTTTGCCGATGGCATCGCGACGCGCGAGCCCACCGAAGAAGCCGTCGAGCTGATCTGCCGGGGCGCCGCGCGTGTCGTCGAGGTCAGCGAAGATGAAATTGCCGCAGCGGTGCGGATTTATTTCGACGATACGCACCAGGTCGCGGAAGGCGCCGGCGCCGCGCCGCTGGCCGCACTGCTGCGCGAGCGCGAACAGATCGCGGGGCGCACCGTCGGTGTGGTGCTCACCGGCGGAAACATCGAGCGCGCGCGCTTCCTGGAAATCCTGGGCGGTGCCACGCCGGCGGCGTGAGGCGCCGCCGCTCAAAAAAAAGCCCCGCATGGCGGGGCTTGTAGCGTTCAGAATCGACCCGGTCCGTCACGGGCGGCCAGCTAAGTAAACGGACTGGCGCGCCTGGCAATTTGCCGCCCCCGAAATTGCGGGGTGCTGCGCGTCAGTTCGCGCTTGGTCGTGCCCGGCCACTGAAAATGTCGGTGGCCTCATCCTTAGGTCGCCCGGACAGCCAGATTTCTGCAAATTCCCGGCTGTTCGTTTTGCGCATCGCCTCTGCGGCAACGCGACAGTGGAACTAGCATAGATTCTTCCTGGCGAAAAATCTACAGCAAATCATTGGTTTGTAGGTCGAATTATGTCGTCTATCGACGACGGTGTCGACGGGTGGAGACAGGCCTGTGGCCTGGATCAGACCGCCGGAGCCGGCAATAATCCGCGCAGTCGCGTGAACGCGGTGGCTTCAATCTGCCGAATCCGCTCGGCCGAGATCCCGTATTCCGCGGCCAGCTCGTGCAAGGTGGCCTTGGGCTCGCGCAGCCAGCGTCGCTCAATGATGACCCGGCTGCGCTCGTCCAGACTCTTGAGGCCCGAGGCCAGCTGCGCCTGCGTATCACTGTCCCAGTCGGAGTTCTCGACCTGCTCGGCCGGGTCGGCGGCCGGAGCGCTGAGGTAAGCGGCCGGGCCGTAACCGTCCTCCTCCTCAGCGGTCGGCAGCGGGTCGAAGCTCATGTCGTGCGCCGCGAGGCGCTGCTCCATCTCGGAGACCTCGGCGGCCGGAACGCCCAGATCCTGCGCCACTGCGCGCGTCTCCTCCGGGCTCAGCCAGCTGAGATTGCGCTTGATGCGCCGCAGATTGAAAAACAGCTTACGCTGCGCCTTGGTGGTGGCAATGCGCACCAGCCGCCAGTTGCGCAACACGTATTCATGAATCTCGGCGCGGATCCAGTGCACGGCGAAGGAGACCAGGCGCACACCCACGGCCGGATCGAAGCGCTTCACGGCCTTCATCAGGCCGACGTTGCCTTCCTGGACCAGATCGCTCACGGGCAGGCCGTAGCCGCTGTAGCCGCGCGCGATATGCACGACGAAGCGCAGGTGCGAGAGCACGAGCTGGCGCGCGGCGTCGAGGTCATTGTCCTCGCGAAATCTCCGCGCCAGATCCTGTTCCTCTTCGCGACTGAGCACGGGTACGCGGCTGACCCGTTCCACATACGCGTCAAAGCTGCCGAGTGGCCCGGCCAGGCCGAAGTCGAGCGGTCGCGCCAGCAGGGCCGTGTGTGCAGTCATGGCATCTTTCCTGGTTTCAACAGTGCGCAATTTTAGCACTCCATTGCTTTGAGTGCTAAGGGGGCTGAAGGTTTCCCGGTAGCTGACCTAATTTATTAAAATCAAAGGGTTAGCCCGAGCCCGGTTCGACCCTCGCCAGGTGCCGGGCTGCGGCCAGCCAGGAGCCGAGCCACCCCAGCAGCGTGCCGATGCCGAGCAGCCATTTCAGGTCCATCAGGTTCGGGCCTGCGAGCTCGAAGCGGCTGCCGTAGCTCTGCGCGAGTTGTGCCGCGGCGGGCGCCAGCGCGTGCAGCGCTGCTTCGACCACCAGCCAGGCGGCCAGGCCTCCGAGCAGGCCGTAGAGGGCGCCGGTGTACAGGAAGGGGCGGCGGACGAAGCCATTGGTGCCACCGACGAGCTTGGTCACTTCGATTTCGGCCCGCCGATTCTGGATCTCGAGCCGGATCGTATTGCCCACCACGGCGACCACGCCCAGTCCCAGCAGTCCAGCAGCGACCAGGAGCGAGCGGCGCAGCAGGTTCAGGATCGCGTTGAAGCGCGCCACCCAGGCGCCATCGAGCTGGACCGATTCGACTTCAGGCCAGGCCGCCAGATAGCGGCGGAGCGATTCCATGTCGGCCGGATTGGCGCTCTCCGCGGCCGGCGTGATCGCAAGCACATGCGGCAGGGGATTGCCCTGGAGTGCATCGAGGGCCGCGCCGAATCCGGACTGCCGGCGAAACTGCGCCAGCGCCTGGTCCGCCGTTATGAGGTTGACCGTGCCGACGCCAGGGCGGTCGCGTGCCGTGCCGGCGAGCTGCTGCGCGCGCTGCTCCGAGACGCCGGTGTGCAGATAGGCCGAGATGCCCACCGCCCCGCTGAAATCATCCGTGGCGCTGCGCACGTTGCGGACCAGCACGTCCAGCCCCAGCGGCAGGGCCAGCGCCAGGCCCATGACCACCACCGTGAATACGGTGGCGATCGGCGCGCGCGCCAGGTGCCCTGCGGAGGACACGAGGGCGTGGGCGTGGCGCACCAGGTAGCTGACGGGCCCGAAGCTCACCGGCGCGCCTCGATCGTGGGCAGGGCGGCCTCAGGCTCGCCTCCGGCTATGCGGCCGTTCTCGATCACGATGGCACGGAGTCCCGATTCCTTCACCAGGTGCAGGTCGTGCGTCGCCACCAGCACCGTGACGCCGACCTCGTTGAGGCGGCGAAACAGCGTCATCACCTCGGCCGCGAGCACCGGGTCCAGATTACCCGTGGGTTCATCGGCGATCAGGATCGGTGGGCGGCTGACGATGGCGCGGGCAATGCCGACACGCTGCTGTTCGCCCACGGAGAGTTCCCCTGGCCGTACCCGCTCACTCCCGAGCAGACCCACCTGGTCGAGCGCCGCCCGCACGCGTTTGCCGATCTCCTTGAGAGAACTGCCCGCGACGATCAGGGGCAGCGCGACGTTGTCGAATACCGGCCGGTCGACGAGCAGGCGATGATCCTGGAACACCACTCCGACGCGCCGGCGGAAGGCCGGCACACGCCGCGCGGGAAGCCTGGCCGTGCCCTCGCCGGCGACGACCACCTGGCCCCGGGTGGGCCGCTCCAGCAGGGCGATGAGCTTGAGCACGGTGCTCTTGCCCGCTCCGGACCGTCCGGTGAGAAACACCATCTCGCCGGGGGCCACATGCAGGCTGACGTTCGCCAGGGCTTCGCGGCCGTTGCGGTAGCGCTTGGCGACCGCCTGGAAGGTGATCATGCCGCCGAACCCGCCTCGCGCAAGCCGGCCTCGCCCTCTTCAAGCAGCGCCGCCGCGAAGGCGGCCGCATCGAAGCGGCCAAAATCCTCGCTCGATTCGCCGACACCGATGTAGCGGATGGGCAGGGCGAGCTTGCGCGCGATCGCGACCACGATGCCGCCGCGCGCGCTGCCGTCGAGCTTGGTGATGACCAGGCCGGTGACGCCGATCGCACCGTGGAACTGCTCGGCCTGCGCCAGCGCGTTCTGCCCCTGGTTGGCGTCCAGGACCAGCAGGACCTCATGCGGTGCGGCCGGATCGATGCGACCCAGCACGCGCTTGATCTTGCCGAGTTCCGCCATCAGCTGCGCCTGGCTGTGCAGGCGCCCGGCCGTATCGGCGAGCAGCACGTCGATGCCGCGGGCGCGGGCGGCCTGCAGCGCATCGAACACCACGGCGCCGGGATCCGCTCCGCTCGGCTGCGCGACCAGCTGCGCGCCGCTCCGTTCCGCCCAGACGCCAAGCTGCTCGATGGCGGCGGCGCGAAAAGTGTCCCCGGCCGCCAGCATGACCTTCAAGCCTTCGGCACGCAGCCGCGTCGCGAGCTTCCCGATCGTGGTGGTCTTGCCCGAGCCGTTCACGCCCACGATCAGCACCACGAAGGGTTGCGCGCCGCGCCCGATGCGCAGCGGCACTTCGCAGGGCCGCAGGATCTCGGTGAGCCGCGCGCGCAGGGCATCGAGCAGCGCGCCGGCGTCCGCCAGTTCGTGGCGGCTGACACGCCCCTTGAGATCCGCGAGGATCTCGGTGCTGGCCTCAATGCCGACGTCAGCGCCGATCAGCCGCTCTTCCAGCTCCTCGAGCAATCCGGCATCGATCTGCCGGCCCTGCAGGAGCGAGCGGATTTCAAGCGCCAGCGTCGAACCGCCCCGGTTGAGCCTGGCGCGCAGGCGCCCGAAAAAACCCTTGCCATCGCCGGACATGGGTGGATTCTCTCACATGCGGTAGGCTTGCCGGGATGAGCCGCGAGCCGCGCCCCGCCCGCAAAGCCAGCCCCGCCACGCATCCGCGCGGCGCGCAGGCGCGGCGCCTGCGCATCATCGCGGGCCGCTGGCGCGGCCGGCGCTGGCAATTCCCGGCGGGCGGGATCCGCCCGACCAGCGACCGGGTGCGCGAGACCCTGTTCAACTGGCTGCAGGGGCGGATCGTCGGCCGGCGCTGCCTCGATCTGTACGCCGGCTCGGGTGCGCTCGGGCTCGAGGCGCTGTCGCGCGGCGCGGGGCACTGCGTCTTCGTCGATCGTGACGTGCAGGCGCTGGCCGCGCTCGGCGCGCTGCTGCGTGACTGGGGCGCTGCGTCGGGCGAGGCGCAACTGGAACAGTCCGAGGCCCAGCAATATCTGGCGCGTGCGGCGCAGCCTTTCGACCTGGTCTTTCTCGATCCGCCGTTTGCGGGGGAGGAGCTGGCACGCAGCATGGAGCGGCTGGAAGCACAGGGCTGGCTCGCCTCCGCTGGCCTCGTCTACATCGAGCATCCGCGCGCCGTCCCGGTGCCGCCGCCGCCGGCTGCCTGGCAGGCCCTGCGGCACGGCAGCGCCGGCGCGGTCGGGTATGATCTGTACGAGCGCCGCTGAAGGAGCTGCCGTGTCCCCGAATCGCAAGGCTGTCTATCCCGGAACCTTTGACCCGATTACCCGGGGCCACGAAGACCTGGTGCGGCGCGCGGCCGGCATCTTCGACCAGGTCCTGGTGGCGATCGCCGAGAGCCCGAGCAAGGCGCCGATGTTCGACGTCGGCGAACGCGTGGCCCTGGCGCGCGGCGTGCTGGCCGACATCGGCAACGTGGAGGTCAGGGGCTACAGCGGCCTGACGGTGGAGTTCGCCCGCTCGCAGGGCTTCGGTGTCATCGTGCGTGGATTGCGGGCGGTGTCGGATTTCGAGTTCGAATTCCAGCTCGCCAACATGGGCCGCCACATCGCTCCGGGGGTGGAGACCGTGTTTCTGACGCCCAAGGAGCACTTCACTTTCATTTCCTCGACGCTGGTGCGTGAGATCGCCACGCTCGGCGGCAACGTCAGCGAATTCGTGCATCCCCTCGTGGAGGCGGCGTTCAAGCGCCGCAATAAACA